>JAGLFC010000032.1 GCA_023144715.1 Gammaproteobacteria bacterium
AATAAGCCATTATCAACAAAGACACACGTCAATTGCTCACCAATTGCCTTATGTAGTAAAGCCGCTACCACTGAAGAATCAACGCCCCCAGACAGCCCTAGAACCACTTCGTCAGTACCCACTTTTTCACGAATCAATTGAATATTATCGGCAATAATATTCCCCGAATTCCATAAAGTATTACAGCCACAAATATCCACAATAAACCGCTGAAAAATTTGTTGTCCCTGTTTGGTATGAGTCACTTCTGGGTGAAATTGAATACCATAAAAATGACGTGATTCATCCGCCATTCCTGCAATCGGGGCATTATCAGTACTGGCCATTAATTTAAAACCATCAGGCAAAGTGACGACTTTATCACCATGAGACATCCACACATCCAGCATTCCATAGCCTTCCTCTGTGGTATGATCGTCTATATCTTTGAGTAATTGCGTATGACCATGAGCACGTACTTGAGCATAACCGTATTCATGATGTTCAGAATTTTCGACTTTGCCATTGAGCTGCTCTGCCATTGTTTGCATACCATAACAAATACCTAAAACAGGTACACCCAATTCAAAAACAATATTGGCAGCTCTAGGGGTATCAGTCGCAGTGACTGTTTCTGGACCACCTGAAAGAATAATACCTTTTGCATCAAATGAACGAATCGCTTGAGCATCATAGTTTGAAGGATGAATTTCACAATAAACACCTGCCTCACGCACACGGCGTGCGATGAGCTGGGTATATTGAGAGCCAAAATCTAAAATTAAAATACGATGATCATGAATATTTTGTGTCATTTTATCTGCCTAGTTCTATTGTCATAAATAGGTGGGATTCAATATGTTATTGGCTGATTATAACATAAAAAGAAAATATGAAATAAGTGGTAAACAATACCGTCATTTATCAACTTGTTCTTATACATCTAAAATGGTAAAGTTTTAAAAATATGAGAAAAACAAAACGACATATCAGTTCTTTTAATCTTGCTTTTTTAGATATTATGTTTTGTGGTTTTGGGGCAGTAGTTTTATTGGTGTTGATTATCAATTCACATATTGTCACAGACAGTCAGATTAAAAATGAACAACTCAGTAGCCTTGTCGAACAGCTTAAAAAGAAGAAAAGTCATGCCGATAATAAAAACACTTCACTCCAAGCAGCATTACAAAAAAGCCAAAATGATGCTCAAGTCATTCATCAACAATTAACGAAATTAAACATCTTATTCGAGACTATAGAAAAGAAAAAAGGGAACAATCAGGCACAGAGTCAGGCATTAAAAACACATATTAATCGCCTACAAAAAGATCTTAAAACACTGGATAAAAAACGAAGCACACAAAGCCAAGCCATTGCAGAAAAAAGCGGTACTAAGGTGCGTCGCTATGAAGGTGAAGGGCATCGTCAATATTTAACAGGTTTAAAATTAGGGGGGCAACGCGTATTAATTTTATTGGATCAGTCTGCTTCTATGCTTGATGAAACCATTGTGAATATTATTGTGAAGCGCAATTTATCCAATGCCAGTAAAAAATCGACTCGTAAATGGCAACAAGCGGTCAATAGTGTGCGTTGGATTGTGGCAAACCTACCGCCTAGTAGTCAATTTTTAATTGTGAGCTTTAACAAAAAGACACAATCACTGCTTGATAATAATCACTATCAATGGGTAAAAAGTCGTGATAAGGCACAAGTGAATCGTCTGTTTAAACAGCTTAATCAATTAATTCCTGAATATGGTACTAATCTAGGATATGCCTTTTCAAGCATTAAAAAATTACCTCAAAAACCTGATAATATTATTTTAATTACCGATGGCTTACCCACTTTAAGCAATAACAAGGGGAATAAAAGCAAAGTGTCTTCTGCTGAACGGGGTCAACTTTTTGCCAAAGCAGTGAAACTCCTCCCTAAACGTATTCCTGTGAATACTATTTTATTGCCATTAGAGGGTGATCCGATGGCAACCGTTTTATTTTGGAAACTCGCCATTGATACGAAAGGATCGTTTATGACACCTAGTCGAGATTGGCCATGAAAAAACACTCACGTAAAGCCATTGAAATTTTTAATTTATCTTTTTTAGATGTGATTTCATGTGGTTTTGGGGCGATTATTTTATTGTTAGTCATCAGCAAAATATCACAACCGATATTGGTAAAAGAAGCGTCTGCGGATTTAAGTCATGAAGTGATAGCATTAGAAGCTCAATTAATCCTAAAACAACAAGAAATAGAACGCACGCAACAACAATTAAATCACTCTCAAGATAATCTTCAACAATTAACGGCACGTTTAAATCAAACTAATCATTTAATGGAGGCGACACAAGGCACACTCCAAGAAAGCCATCAAAATTTATACACTCAGCAAACCATTAAAAAACAAATGGCACAAGCAAGGCAAAGTTTGAGTGAAGAAATGCGTCGTTTGCAAGCACAAAAGCCTGTGGTGAATAAACAAAATACGGTCGGTGGCATTAGTGTCACGAGTGATTATATTATCTTTATTATTGATACTTCAGGCTCAATGAGAAATTATGCTTGGTTATCGGTCAGAAAAAAAATGAAAGAAATTTTAGCCATTCATCCCAATGTCAAAGGAATTCAAGTGATGAATGATATGGGTGATTATATGTTTAGCCAATATGCAGGACGCTGGATTAATGACACACCCTCAAGAAGACGCTCTATCTTAAAACGCCTGTCTTCTTGGAAACCTTTTTCTAATTCATCGCCTGAGGAAGGCATTACCAAAGCCATTAAACGATTTTATTCAGCGGATAAACAATTATCACTTTTTGTCTTTGGTGATGATTTTTCTCGTGGTTCAATACAATCAGTGCTCAATACAGTGGCACACCTCAATCGTGGTAATGGCTCAAGTAAAAAAAGAGTGCGTATTAATGCGGTGGGATTTCCTGTATTATTTAATTATTCGGGGGGTGAAGCTAATCTTGCTCGTTTTGCGGCTCTTATGAGAAAATTAGCAGAAAATAATAATGGCAGTTTTGTTGGTTTAACACAGATAAAATAGTTAAAATAAAAGAGATTAAAATTGTGAAAAAATATATTATATCCTTATTAAGCGTACTATTAACCGCCTGTCAAACACATTTACCTTTATTATCACAGGATGATAATCCTGAAAATCAAGTGTGTATCAATCATACAGAGCAGACAGGATTGGCAGATGTAGATTATTTGCTCTATGCTAATAGAATGGTGGATGACTTAATTCAGAATGATCAGGTTCAAAAAAGATTAACATTTAATCGTTTAAAAATAGCCATTACCCATATTGATTATAAAGAAGATAGGGCAATGTCTGATGTTATGAATGTTGATTTGACGAGTGTTAATCAAGCGATTAAAAATAGATTAATACGTTCAGGTCAGTTTATTATGGTTGATAATCAAGACAATTCTGATGTGTCTTTATCAGGTTATTTTACCAATAGCATAAAAGAAAACAATCATTGTATTGAGTATTACGAGCAATTTTTTATGCAATTAAAAGACAATCACAGTCAATATATTATTTGGTCAGAACAAAAAGAATTTAAGTAGCATAATGGGAATAAACAATCATGGCAAAATTACCCGAAAAAACCAAACAAATTGCACAAGTACATGCCCCATTAATTAATAGTGTTGTGATGGCATGTCATAATAAAAGTATCACACCACAATTAGAACCTGCACTACAGGCCGCCAATCAGAATGGTTGGATAGAATTAGTGAAGCGTATACGACGCATTATCGCAGGTTCACGTAATAGTAAATTATTGATTGGACTGGATGAAGAAGATGCAGCTATTATTTTGGCTATTTTAGTGGGCTTACAAGATGCCACACAATTACCTAAACCTGCTGATAATAAAGACTCAAAATTTGCCGCTCCGGGGCTTGCAAAAATGATTGATGCAGCCACAAAGGGTGATGTTAATGCCTTATCTGCACTCAGTAGTATGGCGGAACAAATGGTCGCTACCGAAGGCGATATGCGTTATTTAGGTGCTATTATTCATCCTATGATTAAGGGAGAGCGAGACCTTAAAGTGTTAAGCAAAAATATGGCAGAAGAAGGTGTTAAATTAGTAGAAGGCTTATTAAAAGAACTGGAAACATTAGAGGCTTAAATGCACTCGATTATTATGGGTATTAACCTCTTAAAGATACATTTCCACAATTGTTGAGTGATACATAATTTTAGGAAATACTGGCTCCCTTATGTACTTACTTGGATCTGTATTTATGAAAATTTAGTATTCAAGTTATAGAAGTACCAATGGGCTACCTATTGTCACAAAAAAGACAAATTTTACAATAGTTAGCAATTACTTTAATTTCTAAATTACAGAATTAAAATCTATTTAGAGTCAAACTGATAAACCTAAAATAAATTACTACACCATAATATCTTAAAATACTTAATTATTTTAGCAAAGATATTTATGGCTAAGTATATTGCAATGATAAAATAAAATATTTTCATTTCTTAGCCGATCTTATGTTGTATAATAGGATTATAGTATTTCAATGTAACCGCTTAACATTATAATGACTGTCACGGATAAAATTATGAAATGGTGTCGCGCAGAACTGGCTTTTTATCTACTTATTACCATTTTAGGTATAGGTAATATGATCACTGCCTGTGGGCAAAAAGGTGCTTTATACCTGCCTACAGAAAAAAATACATTAGAACAGACAAAATAAAGAAAATTTTATGGATTATTTTAAGTATACTGATGGTCATTATATGGCTGAAGATAATAGTGTTGCTAAATTAGCCAATCACTATGGTACACCGCTCTATATTTATTCTCGTGCAACTTTAGAACGTCATTGGCGTGCCTTTGATGATGCCTTTGCCGATCAAGATCATCTAATCTGCTATGCTGTTAAAGCCAATTCTAATCTTGCTGTACTTAATTTATTTGCACGCATGGGCAGTGGTTTTGATATTGTTTCTATTGGTGAATTAGAACGAGTATTAGCCGCTGGAGGCTCTCCTGATAAGATTGTTTTTTCTGGTGTTGGCAAACGCTATGATGAAATAAAACGTGCTTTAGAAGTGGGTATTCATTGTTTTAATTTAGAATCTGAAGCTGAAATTGAACGTGTTAATGAAATTGCTGCGGAGCTAAATATCATTGCTCCTGTATCGGTTCGAGTGAATCCTGATGTCGATGCGAAAACACATCCTTATATTTCAACAGGACTCAAAGAAAACAAATTTGGTATTGATATTGAAAAAGCACGCATCGTCTATCAATATATATCAAAGCAATCTCACCTAAAAATCGTGGGCATAGATTGCCACATTGGCTCACAATTATTAGAGATTACGCCTTTTATTGATACTTTAAAGCGTCTATTAATATTGGTTGATGATTTGCGGAAAGATGGTATTAAACTGAAACATCTGGATTTAGGCGGTGGTTTAGGTATTTCTTATCATAATGAAATAGCACCCACCCCTGACGAATATGTTAATGCGATTAAAGAGGTTTTGGATGGTCGCTTACTTAAAGTGATTTTAGAACCCGGACGTGCGATTGCAGGCAACGCAGGTATTTTAGTAACTCGTGTCGAGTATATAAAACACTCAGACACCTCAGATGGTAAAAATTTTGCCATTGTGGATGCTGCAATGAACGACTTAATGCGTCCAGCTCTTTACCAATCATGGCAGGATGTATTGCCCGTGGTTGAAATGCTTAAAAAATCAAGTATTAAAGAACAGGTGTATGATATTGTAGGACCTATTTGTGAAACAGGTGATTTTCTTGCTAAAGATCGTAAATTAAAACTCAAGGGTAAAGACTTACTGGCGATTCGCTCTGCAGGTGCTTATGGTTTTTCTATGAGTTCAACGTATAATTCACGTCCTAGAGCAGCAGAAGTGATGGTTGATGAAGATAAATATTATTTAGTGCGTGAAAGAGAATCACTTAACTCATTATTACATGGTGAATCAGTCCTACCTTAAATTATTACTTATTTTATTAAAATGAGAGTAATTGATAACTTTTCTATAAAAAGTGTGATAAAAACATTATAATGGTAAAATTACTCCTTTTTACTTTCTTTTATTGATATTTAAGAGCTTTATATATGTTTAATACTAAAAATATAATTATTATCTTTATTTCTGCCATCATTTCTTCATTGATAACATGGGCAATGACAAAGAGTACGTCATTGGGTGGTATGACAAGTTTATTATTTAATGCTTTTGTAGCATTAATACTCATGCAATTTTTGCAAAACGTAAACTTAGCCTCTATTCGCAAAAGTGTGGCTAAAATAAGCCCTAAAAAAACAGCCGACTCCCTTTCTAATGCCAACCGTGAAACAGGCACTGTAAAATGGTTTGATAGTGGTAAGGGTTATGGCTTTATTACTCGCACCATGGGAGAAGATATTTTTGTCCATTTTCGTTCGATTAAAAAGAGCAATGGCTATCGTTCATTACGTGAAGGTCAGGCAGTCGAATTTACTGTGACAAAAGGGGCTAAAGGTCCTCAGGCAGAAGATATTCATATTGTGCAATAATCTCTTCTTTAATGGTTTAAACACTTAATGGTTTAGGAACTTAATGTGGCGATTCAATTATTAAAAATGCAGTGTCAACATTGTCATGCACAAGAAGCATATAAAATGGGTCATGAGGAGGCTGAAACCAGCATTGAAAAAGCCACTGATTGCTTTCAAGGAAAAACTCAGATTCAAATACGTTCAATTATAAGAAAACACACCATTAATAGTGCAAAATATGGTTTTTCAGTATTTACCTGCCCTGAATGTCAGACTCTTTTTAATCCCTATTCAGTTGAAATTGAGTATGATGATATTATGTTATTCAAACCTTTTCATAAATGTGGTGAATGTAATACGACCTTAATACAAGTAGATGATTTAACAAAATCTTATACCTGCCAAAAATGCCAGCAAGTACAATTAGTTAAACAATAAACTATGCACTATTTTAGTGCAAAAAAATATATTATCATCATAATAAATAATTGTTTTATGCTTTTATTAAATGCCCATCTCTTATAACAATTAAAATCTTATGTTAATGGTATAATATTTGCTTTATACTTTCTTATGACAAGCAATCCTTTAATAAACTTAATAGCCAAGGAACCATCATAATGAGTGGAAATGAATCACGCCTTCAAGCAATTTATCAAATTACCAATCGTGAGCCTTCAGCATCGGATAAAACCGAACCGCTAGGCAATATCTGGGCATGCGATGTCTTTAATCTCGCCACGATGGAAGACTCTCTATCAAAAAATGCTTATAAAGCCATCAAGAAAACTGTACAAACAGGTCAAGCACTTGATCCAGCAACCGCTGATATTGTTGCTGCTGCTATGAAAGAATGGGCACTTGCTAAAGGGGTTAAATTTTACTCTCACGTATTTTATCCACTTACTAATGTTACTGCTGAAAAACATGATGGTTTTATTATTACTAATTCTGATGGCCATGCTATTAATGAATTTACCGGCAGTTTATTAATTAAAGGCGAGCCTGATGGCTCATCATTCCCTAATGGCAGTATTCGTATGACCAATGCGGCACGTGGTTATACTGCATGGGATCCTACTAGCCCTGTCTATATCCAACATACGGATAATGGCTCTACTCTTATGATCCCTTGTGTATTCATGTCATGGACAGGTGAAGCACTGGATAAAAAAATCCCATTATTACGCTCTAATGATGCCATGAATAAGGCAGGTAACAGAGTTTTATCTTTAATGGGCGAAGATGAGATTGCTCCGTTAAACTCAAGCTGTGGTGCAGAACAAGAATACTTCCTAGTTGATTCTAACTTTGCCAATAGCCGTCCTGATTTATTATTAACAGGTCGTACCTTATTTGGTGCCGCATCGGCTAAAGGTCAGCAATTTGATGATCATTATTTTGGTGCGATTCCTGCTCGTGTTCAAGTTTATATGCAGGATGTTGAAGATCAACTCTATCGTTTAGGTATTCCAGCAAAAACTCACCACAATGAAGTCGCTCCTGGTCAATTTGAAATTGCCCCTTATTTTGAAGCCGCTAATGTTGCTGCTGATCATCAACAATTAATGATGACCACTTTAAAAGCAACGGCTAAACGTCATGGTTTTATTTGTTTACTTCATGAGAAGCCATTTGCAGGTATTAATGGTTCTGGTAAGCACGTTAACTGGTCAGTGGGTAACTCAACTCAAGGTAATTTACTGGATCCAGGTCAAACTCCACATGATAACTTAAACTTTTTATTATTTTGTGGTGCTGTGATTCGTGGTGTGCATAAATTTGGTCCTCTATTACGTTCTGTAATTGCTTCTGCGGGTAATGATCATCGTTTAGGTGCAAATGAAGCGCCTCCAGCAATTTTATCTGTTTATTTGGGTGATCAATTAGAAAAAGTTTTCCAAGACATTAAAGATGGCAAGCTTACTGATAGTCAAGCAGGCGGTGAAATGGATCTTGGTTTGTCTCAAATTCTTAATTTTGACCGTGATCCGGGTGATCGTAATCGTACCTCTCCTTTTGCTTTCACAGGTAATCGTTTTGAGTTCCGCGCTGTAGGTTCAGCACAATCAGTTTCAGGCCCTTTAGTGGCAATGAATACTATGTTGGCTGATTCATTAATTTGGATTGCTGATAAGCTTGAAGTGGCTCTAAAAAATGGTGATCAAACTCAGGCGGTTATCAGCGTACTACAAGAACTGATGAATGATCATGGTCATGCGGTATTTGGTGGTGATGGTTATTCGAGCGAATGGCATGAAGAAGCGGTTGCTAAACGTGGTTTAAAGAATATTCCAACTACAGCCGATGCGTTACCAGCATTGCAAGAAGCATCTGTTAAAGAATTATTTGAAAGTACAGGTGTTCTTTCTCCAGTTGAATTAGCCAGTCGTTATGAAGTCTATGCTGAACAGTATGTTCTATCTCTTGAAGTAGAAGCTAAAGTTGTGATTGATATGGCTAAAACCACTATCTATCCTGCTGCTGTTCGTTATTTATCTGATCTGTCTATGGCAAATGCGGGCTTATCTGAGATGGGTCTTGAAATGGATAATAGCACAGCCAGTGCTGTTTCGGCAGCCACCAATGCTATGATGACTGCTGTTGCTCAGTTAAGTAAAGCAATGGAAAAGGAAGAATTTTCAGATACTGAAGCACAGATGCAGTATTTTGCAAATGATATTCTAAGTTTAATGAATGAGGTGCGTCTACATGCCGATACTTTAGAAACTGAAGTATCTGATGAATTATGGCCACTACCTAAGTATCAAGAAATGTTGTTTATTAAGTAAATTTATTGATAGGCAATAAAAAAGCCCTATAATCATTATTTGGTTATAGGGCTTTTTCTATGGGTAAAGAAACGTTTTATTAAGCCTGTATATTACGGCGTTTTTGTACAGACAATAAAACAATAGAAAAGAGCATTAGAAGATAGCTAGAAGGCTCTGGAATTTCTCCAGTAACGACCTCTACAAATCCACTATTTGC
>JAGLFC010000033.1 GCA_023144715.1 Gammaproteobacteria bacterium
CATTTGAGTACCAATTAAAATCTGTCGTTGCCCATCCCTTGCCTGTGCAAGCATTGCTTGTAAGGATCCCTTTCTTTGAGTGGTATCTCGATCAATGCGTATCACTTCACTATCAGGAAAAAGAGAACGCACTGTTTTTTCAACCCGCTCTGTACCCACGCCTAAATAAGACAGTTCAGCATGACCACATTCAGGACATTGCACAGGTAAAGGCTGTTCACTCTGGCAATGATGACAACGTAAACGTTTTTGTTGATGGTGATAGGTGAGTTTGGCATCACAATGGGTACAGTGACCAATCCAGCCACATTTATTACATAATAGTACAGGTGAATAACCACGTCGATTTTGAAACAATAACACTTGATTATTTTTATCTAAATGTTGTTGCATTAAATTAATTAAACTACGACTTAAACCATGCTGTAAATACTGACCTCTGACATCCAATAAATGAACTTCTGGTGGCTTTGCCTTGCCTGCTCGTTGACGTAATTTATGTAATACCATTTTTCCTGTTTGGCAGAGATATAAGGATTCCATTGACGGTGTTGCTGAACCCAAAATAATAGGAATATTTTCATAATGAGCACGTACTAAGGCAATATCTTTGGCAGAATAACGAATACCATCTTGTTGTTTAAAGGAAAGATCATGTTCTTCATCAATAATAATAGCCCCTAGATCAGGCATTGGAGTAAAGATTGCTGAACGTGTACCTATAAGAATACGCACTTCACCACTGGACACTTGTTGCCAGATTTTCATCCGTTGGGTATTATTTAATCCCGAATGTAACGTGTCTATTTTTACCGAAAAACGATGTTCAAAACGATGAATCAATTGTGGTGTTAAACCAATTTCAGGAACAAGTACTAACACTTGCCGTGCATTTTTTAATTGTTGTTTGATAAAAGACAAATAAACTTCTGTTTTACCACTGCCTGTAATACCATCAATCAGATGGGCTTGATAGCGTTGATCAGATTTAAGTAAACTTGTGACTGCCTGTTGTTGCTCTTCATTCAGTTGCAAACCAACATTTTTACAAACATCTACAGCCACTTGATCATTGTTATGGCTATCATCTTGTATTTTTGTAATCAGCCATTTTTTCTTTAATAAAGTGTTTAACGCATGTTGCCATTGTCCTTCTTGTTTTTGAGCAATTTGTGCTTTGGTCAGTCCTTGTGGTGCTTCTTTTAATTGCTGTAAAATACTGCGTTGGCGTACTGCTCGCGTTAATCTATTCCAATCGGCTTGTTTACCTTCTTCGCTTAAAAACCATAGGATAATGCTAGGTTCAAGCACTGATTCTTTTTTACGATAATGAACAGGTAATGCACTTCGGTACACGTCACCAATAGGATGATGATAATAAATTGATACCCAATTAAGCAATTTCATTATTGTTTCTGGTAAAATAGGTTTTTTATCCAAAATTTTATGAATAGATTTCAGTTTGTTAGGATCAATATCTGTTTTTTGTGACAGTCCTAATACTACCGCAATTTTTGTGATACGACCAAACGGGACTAACACTCGAACACCTGGAATAACATCGGCTATTTTGATAGATTCAGGAAGTAAGTAATCAAATTTTCTGCGTAAGGGTGCTGGCACAGCCACCTGAACAATATGCAATGTTGGCTCTGTATGAATATTTTTTAACATAGAATGGATGATAATATCTTAGATGAATCAATGGCAAGCAATATCTGATCATATCAGTGAAACATTAAACACGCCCTTTCACATTCAACAAACCGTCGCAGTGGGTGGTGGTGATATTAATGAAGCCTATCAAGTGATAGGAAATGAGCAACAAGCGTATTTTGTGAAACTGAATCATGTGTCACTTGAATTTATGTTCCAAGTGGAATTTGATAGTTTAAATGAATTATTGCAAGCAAAAAACTTTCGTATTCCAAAGCCTATTTGTTTTGGCGTTGTTGGCAGTAAAAGCTATCTCGTATTGGAATATATTACTATGAATACTCATGGTAACCAGAAAAAACTAGGTAGAGCATTGGCTCAAATGCATCAAATTAGCACGTCTGACTATGGCTGGTATCAAAATAATGTCATCGGCAGTAGTTTACAACAGAATAACAAAGAATCTGATTGGCTCACATTTTGGCGTGAACAACGCTTAATGCCACAATTCCAAATGCTTTACGATAAAGGTCATCAACATCAATTTCAAGCTATTACTGAACAATTATTCGTCCATTTAGATATATTATTAGGCAAGCATCAGCCTATAGCCTCTTTATTACATGGTGATTTATGGTCAGGTAATTATGCGTTTGATCATCAAGGTCAGCCTACTATTTTTGATCCTGCCTTATATTATGGCGATAGAGAAGTGGATCGAGCCATGACTGAATTATTTGGTGGTTTTAGTCAAGATTTTTATCAGGCTTATGATGAAATTTTGCCACTAGAAGAAGGTTATCAACAGCGTAAGATTGTGTACAATCTATATCATATTCTTAATCATGCGAATTTATTCGGGGCTTCTTATCTGCAACAAGCTAAGAATATGATAGATCATATCATTCTATAGTAAACTATTTACAATAATAAAGAATAAATAGCAGGCATAAAACTTAATTTTGATTCCACCTTAGGTTCTGGTATAAATTTAAGATTATCAAAACCAATTCCATCCGTTCTTATTGCTTTAGCTTGTGAAAATTCAACACGTTGAATGCCAGATTTTCCAATGGCTAATGTAAAAAATTCACCGTCACCACCACCTGAACCTGCTGCCTCTTTTACTCCTAATACATTACCACCAATTTGAGCATCGTATGCAGTGAATAAAAAACCATTTATTCCAACATCAATGCCTGTTAGACTTACAAAAGAAACAGGTGGTTCAAAAATCATAATAATAGGATTGTATGGCTGTGGCATATAATCAGCAACAGTGTGATACAGTGTAATATCAGGTGATACGCCAGGCGAGTCCTGCATACGACCATCGGTTAAGGCATTAATAAAAGTCACACCTAGATTTGAATAATGATCATCAACCGTTATATTTATATCTAAATCATCAAAATTAATGGCTACCACATCATCTAAATCAGTTTCTACAGCAACCGCATTAATCGCTAGAGAAAGAAAGAAAGACAAAAATAAATATTTTTTCATCCAAATATCTCCATATTCAAGTAAAAAATTAAAAATAATAGAAAATTCCAAAATTTCATGGAATATAAAAAACCTTATAAGTTCAATGAATAAGATTTTTAAATCAATTATACATGAAAACCATACTATACTAACCTTTTATTTTTGGCAAGTTTTAAAATTTTTATTTATTGCTATGTAACAAACAATAGATTCTTTATTATAAAGCTATTTTTTATTCATGATTTTTAGTGTTATATCGAATCTTATAACTTAAATGCTTAATTAACATAGGTAAAGGCATTCTTATCCAATGAGAGCGAACAAAGAGTAACCACTCAGCAAAAGGTGCCTTCATATTTTCAACATTTTTAGGGGCAATAAGACCTTGTATTAAATGTAACATCAGCCAATTAGTAAAAAAATTAGGTCGATCTTTAGCACTCTCTGAGAGAACATCAATAGGTATTGGCGTATTTAAAAGTAATTTTAAATGAAATAAAGCATAATAAAGAGGTCTTTGTAAACCTAAATCTCTTGCACGAGGAACAAGTTCCGACCAAAAATTTTCCTTTTTAGAAAATTGCATACATAATTCATGCATATCCACCAAATCTCTTAAACCACCGCGTAATTCATCATTAAAAAATAAATGTGTCGCACTGTGTAAAACTAAATCCTTAGCTTCTAAAATATAAAAAGGACTGTTATCAATCAATAGTGCTTTTTCCAATAATTTTGACGCATCCAATTTAATTCGACTCACGGGGGGAACAATATTATGATGTAAATCCACTTCCATTTTTCTACTTTGATGGATTAATGGCGGTACTTCATGCATCCAATCACGATAATAGTGCTGATCGTATTCATTAACTTCACCATATTGCCATCCCCCTGACAACAATATTTTCTCTGTGGTGCTTAAATTAGACTTTGCAACTAAGAGATCAATATCGGATAAACGTCTTCCCGAATACGCTCCTAATTGTGCTTGAATATAAGCTCCACCTTTCAATAAAACAATAGGAATTTTACTGGTACTGATTTGTTTCGCCAGATGTACCATTTCTCGCCGTGCTTGAATGCGAAAATAACGATTATAAATACTACTACCGAGCATAATATTTTTTACTCTAGCAGGAATTTTTTCTAATAAAGATGATCGTTCCATTAAAAAATAGAGATGTCCTAAGAGATGCGTATGACGAGCAAAACGAATTGTTTCGTCCCAGTCTTCAACTGTATAAGAAACAGCACATTCAGGATCGGATAGAAGTTTCAATAATAGCTTCATTTATATTACAACTGTTTTTTTATCAACAGTATCTTCAACAAGCTGATTAAGTGTCTTAATCGCATCATCAATATGACTATAATGTAAATTATAGGTATCACATTTTTGAATCAATGTAGACAATGCCTTATATCCTCGATTTTGGGTTAAGTGATAATTAAAAGAATTTTGGGTTGCACTCACAAAAGAAAGAGCCTTATCTTCTTTTGATAAATTACAGCGGATATTCATATCATATTTTGGAAAAATAACTAAAGCAGGATCACCCCACTCATTTTGACGTAAAAAACTTTCGGAAGTGGGGGCAAGATGTGCAACATCCCCTTTTTTTGTGCCTTCAAAAGTAGGGCCTAGTATTGCTTTTTCACTAAAATTTTTAATAATATCAATAGAGTTATTTTTTAAGGGTATTGCTCTTGGAATAGGAATAATTTTTCCTGAGTTGGGTTCAATAATGCTAAATTCATCCGATAATAATCGCCAACCACTTAACATTAAAATAGAGCATAGCGTACTTTTTCCTGAACCTGATGTCGCAGGAAAGACAACCGTTAAACCTTTATATTCAAGAACCGCTGAATGTAACATAATATTTTGATGAGCTGACAGAGCAATACACCAATTTAAACCCCATTCAGCTAATGGATAAGCAAGATTATAGGGATAAGGTTCAAAAGGTTCTGAGCTATCAACAGTAAATACGGCTTGTTGATGCCATAAACGTCTTAAACCTTTTTTTTGCTTGATTTGTATATGAAAATCAGAAATGCAAGCTTGATTAATTAAAGGTAAAGAAGCATACATTTTTACAAATGTTTCAAGAAAAAGAGGTATATCTGTTTTTAGGCAGATATTAAAAGGACCTATTGAATAATTAAGCCCTTTTGTTTTAGCTATTTTTAAAAGAACTGATAATGGCACATCAGCAAAGTGATTTGTTCTGATAGTCTATTAACTCCAATGCTTTCAAATGTTCTAATACTGTTAACACTTTTTTATTCCATTGTTCAGTATGCTCTTCATCACATAAAATAGCACTATATTCAGCAATATCATATAAAGAAGCAGGTTTTTTTAATAGAAATTGAAGAATTTCAAAAGGAAAAAGATTCAACAAATGAGTATCTCCAGAAAAAGGATTATAAACACTAATATTAATACCCCAATCTATAAACTCAAGTTTCTTTTTATCTTTGGTCAATTCAGAAAATATTTGCCATACTTCATTCATTAAATTAATAATCTATACAATATTTCCTGTACTTTTAGTGATTCCCACAGGATTTAAAGAACTTGCACATGATTCATATAGTGGATGTGCGTCAGTAGGGGGTGTTGGTACTGCTTCTGGCCAAGTTCTTATAAAATCCGCTGAGGTATTGCCTTGTACTCCAGGATCAAAATCATATAAATTTTGAAGATCAACAGCAACTGCATAATAAGTCTCCCCAGATGGTAATTCTGCGATTACTTCTCCAGTATTATCCATAAATACTCCAAGATTATCACTCACTTCATAATATCTTTTAGGATCATTGAATGAAAAATACATTGTTCCTGGAGTTCTTGAAACACCATCATTTGAACCTGCAGGAGCTGCTCGATCTTCTTCGTCAGTGACAGGTGGTTGATTAGTCGTATCTAAACAAGGATAACTACTTGCTGCGGCAGCTTGACCACCATTTAATGTTAAGGTAGCCACTAATGGTGTTACCGCAGAGGCTTTTAGTAATTTACGACGCTTTTCAGAAATATTAATAGCATTGGTATCGTTTGTATCGTTTGTATCGT
>JAGLFC010000034.1 GCA_023144715.1 Gammaproteobacteria bacterium
TTTGTATCGTTTGTATCGTTTGTATTATCAGACATATTTATATCCCTTAAATAAAAATATTATGAAGATAGATCTGTGATATAAAATATACAGATAGTGTGTAATAAATAATTATAAGTGGTCACTCTATTAGTATAACATAAAATATTATACTAATAAATTTTTTAAAGGGATTACTTAATTATTGTGCAGGTACTGGAACAGCCATATTGGTTGGATAATATTGATAGCCTTGTTGTTCATAAGGATTAGCATAAGCACCATAAGGGTTTCCATAGCCACCTTGAGGATAACCATACGCATTATTACGGTAAGAACGATTATTGCTATTACCCCAATTCCAAGGTGCGTTATTTCCACTATTCCAATTCCAAGGTGCGTTATTTGTACCCCAGTTATTGCCACCCCAAGAATTACCACCACGGTTATTACTCCAAGGACCACTATTCCAAGGACCATCACTCCAATTTTGATTCCAATTAGGGCTATAACCATTACTCATATTCCAAGGAGCATTACTTCCACCCCAACTATTATTGCCGCTATTATTACCATTACCAAAGCTAAAAGCAGAGGCTGAAATAGTGGCCACTAAGAATGATGTACCGATAATTAATTGTGCTATTTTTTGCATATAAAAGACCCCTTTTAAATAATCATATTTTTATTTATTATAATTCTATTGAGAATTTATTAATATTAACGAGTTTTTATTGTTTTGTCTTTATTTTTTTCATTTTCTTTTGATTGTGGTGTTTTTGGTGTTAAATCTTCATCCATTAATATACGATGAGCATCCCCTTCAAGATCATCAAATTGTCCTGATTTGATTGCCCAAAATAAAATAATCACCAACACAATACCAATAATAATCATACTGGGAATTAAGCCATAGATTACCTCCATTTTTACCTCCTATTTATTACGACTTTTTTATATTGCGAAAAGACCAACGTATTCGAGCAGCATTGCCTATCACAAGTAAAGAACTTAAAGGCATTGAAATAGCCGCCACTAATGGCGTGATCATAGCAGCCATTGCTAAAGGCACCATAATGATATTATACACAATTGATAGGGCAATATTTTGTTTAATGGTCTTTAATGTCACCCGAGAAAGTTCAGCGGCTAGGGGGATTTTTTCTAATTCGCCATTGACAAGAATCACATCGGCACTATCAATCGACACATCGGTGCCTGATCCCATTGCAATACCAATATCAGCTCTCACTAATGCGGGTGCATCATTAATACCATCACCTACCATCGCAATTAAATCACCGTATTGCTGTTTTTGTTGAATCACTTGATCTTTTTCGTCAGGCATGACTTCTGCAATCACTTCTTCTATGGCAAGTTGTTTTGCCATATAGTCTGCTACTTCTTGTTTATCACCACTGAGCAAGGTGAGTTTAAAATTTTTCTGGTGCATTTCTTGTACAATTTCTTTAGCATTGGGGCGGAGTTTGTCTTCTATCACAAAGGCTGACAGTGATTCATTTTCGAGCCAAGCATACACCACAGTACTGCCTAAACGATGGTATTCCATAACCGATTGTTCCATCGTTGAAAAAAGTAAGCTCAATGATGAGTGATCTTTCTCGTTTGCGAGTACTTTAATCCAATTTAAGGAACCAATAGCCATTATTTGTCCCTGATACTCACCTTGTATACCTGAACCTGAAACCACTTTGATTTGCTCAAATTCTACTTTTTTATAAAATTCATATTGCTGACTAAAATTAACAATAGCTTTAGCAATCGTATGCTCTGAATAACTTTCTAAACAAGCACTTAAATTAAGGCTATTTTTTTGCTGTGCATTGAGTTGTTCAATAAAATTATTATTTGGAATAATAGTTTTTATGGTCTTTTGCTTGAGATCACTCGTCAATATGGTGCTGACCAGCATTTTACCCTGAGTTAACGTCCCTGTTTTATCAAATACAAAGTGGCGTACTGAGGATAAAATTTCTAAGACTGCCCCATGTTTTACCAATATACCCATTCTAGCACCGACTCCTGTAGCAACCGCTATTGCCATGGGTGTTGCCAGACCAAAGGCACAGGGGCAAGTAATAATCAATACTGATACCGCAGCCATTAAAGCAATTTCTATATCCGTGCTATACCAAAACAGAAAGCTTATGGTGGCTAATAGTAAAGTAATTGAAACAAACCAAGGAATAATTTTATCTGCGGTACATTGTATGGGTGCTTTGGTGGATTGTGCCTCATCCACCAAATGAATAATTTTACCTAAGGCGGTATCTTTAAGTGTACCGCTGACTTGCAAAGTTAATACACCATTTTTATTCGTTGTACCTGCGGAAACTTTATCGCCCATAAATTTGGCAACAGGCACAAATTCTCCTGTGAGCATTGATTCATCAATAATACTTTCACCTTTAAGAATCAGACCATCCGCAGGAATTCGCTCACCCGCTTTCACTTGTATTAAATCATTTTCTTTCAGTACGCTCACGGGAACAATTTTGATTTCATCCCTTTCAATTCGATGAGCAATTTTAGGTTGTAAATCTAAAAGGCGTTGTGAGGATTGTACTGCCAAACGTTTTGACATGGCTTCCAGATAACGACCTGTGAGTATCACAAAAAGAAAATTAACCACGGTATCAAAATAGACATGAGCAATTTCTGAACCACTGATCACCACATAACAGGAATAAAGATAGGTTATACTTGCCCCAATGGCAATAGGTAAATCCATAGTCAGATGACGATTCATTAAACCTGTCATTGCACCACGAAAAAAAGGATAGCCTGAATAGAGCAAAGTAGGCGTTGCCAAACCTAAGCCAAGCCAATAAAAAAGTTCTTTAAACTTCCCTTCATCCGCTCCTGCATAGAGTGCAATAGAAATCCACATCAGATTCATCGCTGCAAAGCCAGCAAAGGATAGGCGAAAGAGTAAGTGGCGATTTTGCTTTTTTATCTGACCTTCGGCGGCTTCTGGATCATAAGGAACCGCCGCATAACCTATTTGTCCTAGGGCGTGCATAATTTGAGACAGTTTAATTTCTCGATTATCCCATTTTAGGTGAAGTTTTTTAACACTCAGATTCACATTGGCTTTAAGCACAGCAGATTCAGAGGCTAAACGATGTTCAATTAACCAAACACAGGCTGCACAGTGAATCCCTTCAATCAGTAGATGTATTTCACGAAGTTCACCCAGATCAGGTACAAATTCACGCTGAACATCATCTAAATCATAGACTTCTAATTGAGAATCAATATCTGGAGGGGGTTGTAAGGTTTCACCTTCTGGAGTGCGTTGATAAAAGCCGCCCATCCCTGAGCCATAAATGGTTTCACACACCATTTGACAGCCATGGCAACAAAAGTGCATTTGTTTACCCTCAATGGTTGAACTAATTTCTTCATCATCAGGTAAGGGTAAATGGCAATGATCACATTGCTCAGAGCGTATTGCCATTTAGTCTTTCACAAAGATGCTTTTAGCATAATTGACTTCTATACCATCAATTACTGCACTGGCCAATAAATCCCACTTACCTTTACTTTCAAATCTCATTCTCGCCTGATAACCCTTTTTTTCTGGTGTTAAAATCATCTTTCGAGAAAAATCTTGTTTTGAATCTGAAGGTCTATAGGCATATAAGGTCATGCTTTCAACAGGTACAAATTGCCCAGTTTTATTGGTAATGACAAATTTAATGACAATGGTTTTGTTTTGATAAGCTTGACTCATTTGAAAGTGAGGTAACCATTTACTATTATTATCTAATTTTATTTTAATATTTTTTTCATAATCCTGACCACGCTCATAAAAGTCATCGACGACAAGACCCGGAAAACCACTATTGGCTTGTATGACCATATAAATAGTGCCTGTCATTGCCATAAAAACAAGAAATAACCAACCTAGTAACAAAGGGCTTTTATACCAGTGTTGTATATAAACAGGTTTAGACCATGTTCTTGTTGTTGATGGCTCTCTAGGGAGTTGCTGTGATTTTAATCTTGGCTCAGACACAAAAATAACCTCAATTGTAAATTTTAAAAGATAATATTAGAGATTATTAATGAGCTTTTTATATTTTATTAAAGAAGCTCATTAATCATAACATTCTAACGTTTAGGACCAATAAAGACACTATTACGATCACTTTGATACACTGTACCCAGTGCATCTGTGCCTTCTATATGAAAAATAATATCCTGTGATTTTTCAGTCAGATTTTTTCTGGGTACTTTTACAAAAATAGTTACTGCGGTCACTGTTCCATGAGTCGCTGTTACTTCTTTTTCAGCACCTTTAATAATCAATCCTTGAAAATCATTCGCCTTATCGACTGAAATAGAGACATTTATATCTTTATTCATTTTATTGAGTACTTTTAAGGTATAACGATTTTGAATGGTGCCATCACTTTGTACCACAAATAAGGGTTGACGAGCATGAAGCACTTTGAGTTCTAAAGGTTCCATACTGGTCAGACCTGTTATAACACCTGATAGTGCAATCACTAAAATAGTGGTATAAACCCAAACTCTTGGGCGTTTTAGTAAGGGTTTTTCTTTCTTACCCATAATGCCATCCCAAGAAGCGTACTTAATTAAGCCAATGGGCTTATTGATTTTTTCCATCACTGAATCACAAGCATCAATACACAAGCCACACATGATACAGCCTTCTTGTTGACCACCACGAATATCAACGCCTGTTGGACAGACTGCCACACATTGATTACAGTCAACACAATCACCCTGATCGTCGCTTGTGGGCTTACCTTTCACTAAACGACCTCGTGTTTCACCACGAGAAACATCATAACTAGGCACAATAGAGGTATCATCAATCATTACCGCTTGAATACGAGCATAAGGGCAAAGCCAAAAACACGTTTGCTCACGTAAGAAACCTGCTAAAAACACTGTACCTACAACAAATAATAAGAGTGTGGTATACACGGTTGAAGAAGCATTTAAGGTAAAAATATCCACCCATAATTGATAAGCATCGGTAAACCATGCGGTAAAGCTAATACCTGTTAAAAGAGCAATTAAAAACCAGAGCGTATATTTTTTGGCACGAACAATAATTTTTGCGGCATTCCAAGGGGATTTTTCTAATTTTCTTCGTTTAGCGGGTGTCCCTTCGAGTTTATCTTCTATCCACGTAAATACATCTGTCCAGACTGTTTGAAAACAGAAATATCCACACCAGACTCGTCCAGCTAATGCGGTCACGACTGCAAGTAAAATAGCAAAGAATAATAATAAAAAAGACAGCATCCATAAATCTTGTGGTAAAAGAGTAATGCCAAAAATATGAAATTGACGAGCAGGAATATCAAATAATACCGCTTGGCGATCACCCAAGCGAAGATAAGGACCAATAAAGAAAATAAGCCATAAAAAATTAGATGCCCACTTTAAATTTCTAAATTTTCCGCCCATACGTTTGGCGTGAATTTTAACATCACCCACATTAATTGTATGTTCTTGTGCTTCTGCATACAAATCTTCAAGGGATTGTTCCTGTGTTGATTTTTCAGACATGACTAATGTTCTCTTTATTAATATTCGTTATTATAATTATTTTATGGTATATCCTTAACCACAAAAATGCCATAAAAAACTCTTTCTACTATGCTTTAATATTATAAATTAAATAAAAAAACACTCGGTAACTTATGTTACACAAGGTACTTAATTGAAAACAAAAAAAAGAGAGGTAAACCTCTCTTTTTTATATAATATAAAATTATTTCTAATCTTCGCTGTGATCGGTATTAATTTTCTTTACTGCCATAATACCCAGATACACGATAATTATAACGCAGATAGCAACCGCACCCATAGAACCATAAAATACAGCATCATTCATTATGAACACCTCTATAATAAACCGATTATAGCATCATAATATTGACTCATATTATGATGCCTACTTTTTAAAATAAGCCAAGCAAAAAATTACTTACCACCACCAAACTTATAAACATAAACTGCCATTTTCTTAATATCAGCTTCTGACATATTATCACTAAATTGAGGCATTTCAGCCATTCTAGTTTTGTCATCACCCGGTGCATTCACACCATGGGCAATCGTTCGTTTAGCACTGGCAAACTTATCTTCTTCATCAAAACGCCAAATACCATCCGTCAAGTTAGCAGAGCCTAGAGCAGCCATACCTTTTGCATCCATACCATGACAGGCAAAACAGGCTTTTGATTGAAATAAAGATTTACCTTTGACATCATCGGTTTTTCCTTCACTTAAACCCACAACATAATGGGCTAATGTGTCAATTTCAGCTTCTGATAAAGTCGCCACGTGAGACGTCATCATGCCCTTCTTACCTGTGCTAATGGTTGCCTGAATTTGCTCAATCGTACCACCATATAACCAATCATCATCAGCCAGTACGGGATAACCTGGATTACCCGCACCCCCTGTTGCATGACACGCTGAACAATTATCACCAAAGAGTACCTTACCTGAGTGTTCTACATAAGTAGACAGTGCTTCATCCGCAAGAATTTCTTTAGCAGACATAACGGCAATTTTATCTTCATAAGGTTTACGTACGGCTTCAACTTCTGCTAACGCTTTATTGTATTCCTTAATCGCAGTCCAACCTGTGACACCTTTGGTAATACCACCTGTGATGATACCATCTTCAGTTTGCTCGACCTTGTTATAATCATCAAACATGGGAATGGATGGATAGATTACAATATAGCCAATAATAAATGCAATACTGGCATACCAACCCATCATCCACCAATTGGGTGGTGGATTAGCAAGTTCTCTCAGATTATCATCCCAAATATGCCCAGTATTGCCTTCATCTGGAAAAGGATTATGTTCCGACATTATTTTTTCTCCGTAGTTGTGGGTTCTTCACCATCAAATAACATAAATTTTTGTTGTTCTAATTCATCTTTATTTTTTGGGCGAAAAACGTAGAAGTAAGCAACAACCATCAAGACAAAAGTGACCACGGTAATGATCAGTCCTGCCCAGTCGTGTGATGTCATTGCACTCCAGTCAGTATAGAAATATCCGCTTGCTTGCTCAGATGAGCCATTACTCACGGTATGTCACTCCTTCTTGGAATTTAATCATTGTTCCTAACACTTGCAAATAAGCCACCATTGCATCCATTTCAGTTTTACCTGTAATGGCACTGGCAGTTTCAATATCTGCGTCTGTATAGGGAACCCCTACTGTTCTTAAACCACGCATGTGGGCTTTAATCTCTTCGCCATCAACGGTATTTTCCATTAACCATGGATAATTAGGCATAACAGATTCAGGCACAACAGAACGAGGTGCAATCATGTGGGCTATATGCCATTCATCTGAATATTTACCACCTAAACGCGCAATATCAGGTCCTGTACGTTTTGAACCCCATTGCATTGGGTGATCATACATGGACTCAGAAGCCAATGAATAGTGACCATAACGTTCTTTTTCATCACGGAAAGGACGGATCATTTGTGAATGACACAAATAACACCCTTCACGCTGATAAATATCACGACCCGCTAATTCAAGTGGTTTGAGTGGACGTACACCGTCCCCTTCTTTCCACTCTTCTAGTGTCTTTTGATTAGGAGCTTCACCTCTATCCCAAACCACACCAGGAATATTTTTAGCAGGCATTGCACTATCGAGATAGAATAAAGGTACAATTTCGACTAAACCTGCCACGGAAACCGTAAGAAAGGTTAAAAAAGCCAATAGCCAAACATTACGTTCCGCTCTGTCCTGTAAACCAGTTGGTTGTGTGTTTTCTGTATTATTTTCCGACATAATCAAATCCTCCTTTACGCCGTTACAGCAGCAATTTTTGCCGCTTTAACTGAACCCTGACTTTTTGCTTTCAGAACAGTCATAATAATATTAAACAGCATAATAATTGCACCTAGTAGGAAGATACCGCCACCAATAGCACGCATTGCATAATAAGGATGCATTGCTTCCACACTTTCTGCAAAAGTATAAGCCAATGTTCCATATTCATCATAAGCACGCCACATAAGACCTTGCATGATTCCAGACACCCACATTGCTACGACATAAATAACAGTACCAATGGTCGCTGTCCAGAAATGTAGATTAATTAAGGCTTGTGAATACATAGGTGTGTGGAAAATTCTTGGCATCATGTGATATAACGCACCAATACCCACCATAGCAACCCAACCTAAAGCACCTGAGTGTACGTGACCAATAGTCCAATCTGTATAATGAGATAAAGCATTAACCGTCTTGATGGACATAATAGGTCCTTCAAAGGTAGACATTGCATAAAAAGCTAAAGACATAATTAAGAAACGTAATACATAGTCATTACGCAATTTATCCCAAGCACCAGATAAAGTCATCATACCATTTACCGCACCACCCCATGAAGGAATAATCATCGCAATTGATACCGCTGCACCTAAAGAACCTGTCCAGTCTGGAAGTGCTGTATATTGAAGGTGGTGAGCACCTAGCCATACATAACCAAACATTAATGCCCAGAAGTGAATCACAGATAAACGATAAGAGAAGACAGGACGATTGGCCTGCTTTGGCACGAAGTAATACATAATACCCAAGAAACCAGCCGTTAGATAGAACCCAACTGCATTATGTCCCCACCACCATTGAATCATAGCATCCTGAACGCCTGCATAAGCAGAATATGATTTGAATGCACTCACTGGAATAGCAGCACTATTAACCACGTGAAGCAGAGTGATCATAATCATCATACCCATAAAGAACCAGTTCGATACATAGATGTGTGATGTTTTACGATGTGCAATGGTCATCATGAAGTTAAACATAAAGGAGACCCAAACTACAGCAATCAATAAATCTAAAGGCCATTCTAATTCAGCATATTCTTTAGACTGAGTTAATCCTAAAGGAAGCGTGATAACAGCACCCAGAATAACAATATTCCAACCAATAAAGGTGAACCATGCCATTTTGTCGCTCCACAATCTCACACCACAGGTACGCTGTACAGTATAGAAAGCAGTTGCCATTAAGATACAGCCACCATACGCAAAAATAACGGCGTTGGTGTGTAGAGGTCTAAGACGACCAAATGATAAATAAGGACTGTCAAAGTTAAGTACCGGCCATGCCAATTCTGAGGCAATATA
>JAGLFC010000035.1 GCA_023144715.1 Gammaproteobacteria bacterium
CAGATTTTTTTACTTCTCTATAATTTAGTAATGGTGATTTTATTATTCATCAATAGGAAACATTTTAATCATATTAATATACATATTGAAACCTTGATAGCAGTTCTTTCATTATTAATACTTTTTAGTTATGCAGTATTTGGTACCTATTATTTAGGTGATCAATTCTTACCTAAAATTACCACCTTATCAGATGCTTTTTATGTGTCTGTAGTGACGATGACTACCGTTGGTTTTGGTGATTTTTTACCACAAACACAGGAAGCACGTCTGTTTGTCGTATCTATTATTATTTTTAGTATTTCAGTGCTATCAACAGCAATTGGTGCAACTATTGTTCCTGCACTGATACATAAAGTGGAATCTATTAACAAAGGAAAAAGAAAAAAAATGAATCGTAAAGACCACTTTATTATTGTCGGTTATAGTGCTTTATCCAGTAATACATATAGAGAATTATATAATCGTAATGAAAAAATTACTGTAATCCTTAAAAGTCCACCTGATAGAGATTTATTTATTAATAAAGATGCTGATATTATTATTGGTGATGGCAGTGATTTAGATGTTTTAATAGAAGCAGGTATAAAGGATGCAAAAGCGATTTTGGCTCTTTTAGATGATGATTCTGAGAATGCCTTTGTTATTTTAGCAGTGAAGGAATTAAAATTATCTGTTAAAACGGTGTTGGCAGTCAATGAGAGAAAACATCTTAAACGAGTGCGTAGAGTACATCCTGACATGATTCTTGCACCTCAGGTCTTAGGAGGTGAACTGCTTGCCAATATGCTAATGGGAGAACATATTGATATTAAGAATATTATGGGGCATTTACTAGGACAAAAGGATAAATATTAGGCGTATATTACTATAAAACCACTCAATATCTGAGTGGTTTAACTAGAATTACTTTTAAATAGAGTGATTTAAAAAAACTTAATAATCCTGTCTTTTTCCTTTCATATTACCAGCAACACCACCAGCAACAGCACCAATAGCAGCACCTGTCCAGCCATTGCCACCTGTCGCTGCTGCAATACCACCACCGACTGCTGCACCAATAGCACCACCTGTAATTGTACCTTGTTCCTGATTATTCAAATTGGTACAGCCTACTGTGCTACCCAATATTAGGGCAAAGATAAGAGATGTTAATTTCTTGTTCATAATAATTCCTTTAACGCTTTAAATTAGGTTTAGCCATATCAATATAAAGTACTTCGATAACGGCTTTTTTCTTGTTTTCAGATGATTTTGAATAATAGTGATCAAGCTGTACAATCATATCTGTAATTGAAGTGCCTGATAAGCCTTTCAGTAATACATGAACAATACTATCTTTTGGCATATTGTTATATTCTTTACCCATCATAGCTTCTTCAAGTTCAAGTACATTCCCCACACCAAATAAATACGCTCGTTTTTGATCAATATTTGAGGAAAGCCAACGATCACCATTGATAATTTCCATATCATCGGCACACCACGCAGAACTGCTTACTAATGAAAAAATTGCTACAAATAGTAGTAATGATATTTTTGTCATAAAATTTCCTGAGTTATCTGATTTAAAAAATATAAATGGATAGTAGAGTCTACAATAAAAGACTTTATATGAAAAGGCAAGAGAATAACATTGGATAATAGTTGTTATTTAAAGACTATGAATCACTATAAAGTTGATATTATTTTTGTTGAGGGAAAATTTTTGCTTTTTCTGTGGCTCGGACTAATTCGGCCAAAGAATTGACCGCCATTTTTTTCATAATATGTGATCTATGTGTTTTTACGGTACTTTCGCTCATATTAAAATGATAGGCTATTTCTTTATTTAAAGTGCCTGAAACAACAGGAATTAATACCTCATATTCACGTTGTGTCAGTGATTGAATATTTTTTTTAATTTTATTAACTTCTAATTGAGCATGACGTGTTTTTTTATTTTGTCTCAAGGCATGATGAATGGCATCAATTAACACTTGATCTTCAAAGGGTTTTTGTAAAAAATCAATGGCACCTGCCTTCATAGCTCTCACGCTAATTGGTACAGTGCCATGACCACTCATAAAAATAATAGGAATGAGAGAACCTTTATTTTGTAATTTTTCTTGCAATTCAAGTCCACTTAATTTTGGCATACGCACATCCAATACTAAGCAACAGGTCTTGTCAGGCAGATTGGTATCAAGAAACTCTTGAGCTGACGAAAAGGTACAGGCTTCCAATCCTATTGATTTTACCAATTGTTTGAGTGAATCACGCACCAATGGGTTATCATCAACAATAAACACCAATGTATCATTTAAGTCCATTTAGAATACCTATGTAAGCATTTTATTTTAGTCATTAGAATCAGGCGATCCTTCAGGTGGGTAATCCAATGTATTACGTGTTTTCTTACGATAATCAAAACTAAAATTAGGAAAGGGCAGTTCTTGAGCAGAACACCATGCACGTACTTTAGCTTCTGCGGATTTTTGATGTTCTGCATTAAGTCCATCATCACGAGAGTAGTAAACCGTACTAGATGGGAAAGCAAAACCTGTTCCCGCTTCCTTAACAATATTCATCATACGTAAAAAAATATCTTCTTTAATGGCACGAAATTCATTTCTATCCAGAGTATCAATATTGACACGAATTTCAAGATTTAAAGAAAAATCACCAAAACCAGAAAAACGCACACGTGGTTCTTCATCAAGGATTTTGGGATGGGCTAATAACATATCACGTAACATAGCAATGACATAACGTAATTGATCATCTGTGGTTTCATAGCGTAAACCTAAAACAGAAATTAAAAAGATATGTTTACGTGAATTATAATTAACAATATGCATTTTAGAAAAATCAGCATTAGGAATAGTGGTAATTGTATTATCTCTACCACGAATACGAGTAGAACGAAGACCAATAGCTTCTACTGTACCAATACGCATATGATCAGGCCCGGAATCTTCACCATAGCGACAAAAATCACCAATGCGAACAGGTCTATCAGCAAATAAATTTAAACTACCAATAAAGTTTTCAATAGTGGGTTGAGCAGCTAACGCAATGGCAATACCCCCGACACCCAGTCCAGCAAACATACCTGATAAAGGAATGCCTAATTGAGTACTGACGTATAAAATAATAGCCAATACAACAATAATTGCAAATACGCGTGCAACAAGACGTATAAGACCTGCATCAAGACTGTGTTCTGAAATTTTAGGTGAAGCAATGATTGCTTCAGCAATCGCCATAGAACCTGCCCATGCTATCCAAGCTAAAGTTGAATAGATAATAAACTCAGCCACAAGAATTAAAAATGCTGAAATCCAACCAATAACACTGAGTTGATTATTTGCTAAGTATAATATTAATGGGACTAAGATTAAAATCAGTATTGGAGTAATAAGATGATAAAGATGAGGGTGATGAGAATGAAGACTTTTCTTGCTGGCTTTACGATGAGTCAATGTTATTATTAAAATAACAGTGCCTACTAAGAGTGTTAAGGCGATCCATTTCCATATTGCTTGTTTACCAATACTTGTTTTTAGCCATTCTGGAAAATTTTCTATCGTCGCTGAAGAAATCATCCAACCATCAGGTGTTGTATATTCGCGTATTTCAGCAATATTTTCAATAGGTACATTACGTCTATAAGGCAATTCTTTAATTTTATTATAAAAATTTTCAGCATGAAGTACGGTATCAGTATTGAATAAAAATTGTCCTTTTTGTAGGCCTTCATTGATACGCACTAATGTTATTTGAGTATGCGGAATGGTCCAATGCACCTCTTTGTCTTTATTGTCCTTATAAAATGTTTCATTAGGTATTTCTGATTCAGGGGGTAATTCAATGCGTGATAATATTTCGTATAAAAAAACAAAGCCCTCACCTGCAATTTTAATACGAGCGGCAGGAGGGACATTGCTGAGATCAAGCATGGAAAGTAATTGATGATAATAGACCTCTAAACGTTTAAACGTCTTATAAGTAGGATTATGCCATTGCTCTTCACGCTGTACTAAGAGCATCATATCACCGACTCTTAATAAATTTTTAATGGTGTCTCTAGGACTGTATAAATTTAAGGGTTGTAGTGGGTGGGTGGTATCTACAAGTGTTGATATAGGATTGCTGTCTTCTGCTATTACACAGAGAGGTTGCCATAATAAAATTATCAGTACTAAACTTATACTGGATTGTTTAAAAAAATAATACCACATATTTTATCTGTCCTATGAATCAATTTATAAATAAGGCTTCCCCCTTTTTTTAAGACAAAAAAGAGGGAAGATTTTTTATCGCCCTAAATAGCCGGGTAATCCAGCGGCTTCAGGTCCCATCGCTAAAAATAACGCTTCATTTAACACTTCTTCACCTTCATCGGTTAAAATGATTTTACCTTTTTTTGATACACTGAATAAGAAATCATGAAAATCACACTTGCCTGATAAAATACCCTGCTTTTTAGGTAAGAGTCGCGTACGGAAATAGTTGGCCCATTTGAATTCTGAAAAAGGTTTATTATTTTTTAAATAACCATGATGATCACGTACTAACCATGCAAGACTACGATACGCATCAAAACCCACTTTAGAAATATGATCAGGTAATTTTTCAGGTGTTTTGGGTCCACCGCCATTGGCATCAAAGAGATACACAAAATTACGATCAAACATGGCATTCCAAAAACGAGTTTGCTCCAAGCTTGTGCCATCAAACATGACTTGTACATAAACGGCTAAGTTTTCACCAATTTGATCATTCAGAGCCTCATAAAGACCGCGTACTAAATGATGGTGATCCACCAAATAAAACTTTTTACCTCGTTTTACGACAGGGATCGGGTGTAGCAGTAAATAATCATACAGTTTATTGGGATCGCTTTTAAATTTTTTAGAAAATCGATCCGATTTATATAATATTTCAGCTTTTCCCGTGGCAAACTGAGTTGGGGAGAGATCATTCACGAGTAACTTATAGGTTTGCATAGTGATTGGTTTATCAGGACACCAATCAAAGTCGTTTGATAAAATAAATTTTGTTTTGCTCATTTTGTTTGCTCCTGAGGAGAGTGTTTAAAGGCTTCTGAACCTTCAAAAATTGTTTCGTAAAAATAGTCTTTGCCAATTGCATCGGTTAAACCCGTTAATGCCATTTTACTTTTTAAATGTGTATGGATATGGGCAAAGCTGAGTATAATGCCTTCTTTTTTCAAAGATTTTTGTAAATCTAAAAGCATATCTATTGCTGTTGAGTCAATAAGACTAATATTTTCAGCAGACACAATCACTTGTTTAACAGGATCTTTAGCGTGTTTGATTTGTGTATTTAAAGCATCCGCAAAGTGATTAGCACTGGCAAAAAATAAATTAGAATTAAAACGTAACACTAATAAACCGGGTTGTGTTTCTAAATCGGTGCGTTGATCGATATTATGAAAAGAATTATTTGCAACATCACGACCTAAAGCAACGCTTGTAGGAGAAGTTGCTTTATAAATAAGAAGCAGTAAAGAAAGTGCAATACCTAAGCCCATGCCAGGTAAAACACCTATCACCATCACTGCAATATAAGCTACCATTGCAATACTGAGTTCCCAACGTGATTGTTTCCATAAATCTTTTAAATATTGAAAGTTAAGCAGTCCAAGCATGGCTTCAATGACCACCGCTGCCAATGTGGCATGAGGTAAGTTAGTAAATAGGGGCAGTAAAAACATAAGTGTTAAAATTACAAATACAGCATTCACTAATGAAGCCATTTGAGTACGTCCGCCTGCACCCATAGAAACAGAAGTTTTAGATAAACTACCCACCGCGATAAAACCACCGCTGAATGCTGAACCAATATTAACGGGGCCACAACTGACGAGTTCTTGATTGGGATCGATCACACTATTATCTTTTGTTGAGGCAGCCTTAGCAGCTCCTAACGTTTCAGCATAGCCTAATAAAACAATCGCCAATGCACCGGGAATTAATAATTGTAATTGCTCAAACGTGAATTTAGGCATGGCTAATGTAGGCAGTCCTGTTTCAAACTTACCCACCAAATCAACCCCATAAGTACCCAGATCAAAAATGGAAACAGTGATAATGGAAAGAATCACAACGGTTAATGCGGCAGGTATTTTAGGGGTAAATATTTTAAGTAATGCCAAGACTAATAAAGAACCAAAACCAATGGCAGTGGTGACAAGATTGGCATCACTGATATTCGGGATCATTAACCATGCTTGTTCAAAAAAATTACCGTGTTCACCCTTAATGCCAAATAACTTAGGCACTTGACCAATAATGGTAACCCAAACTAGCCCTTGAATAAAGCCTTTCATAACAGGCGTAGGAATAAAGTTAGCCACCCAGCCCATACGTGCAATACCGAGTACTAAAAAAATAACACCGACCACTAAAGCTAATGCTGAGGTAATGGCAACATATTCAGCGACTTGTGTTGCACCACTTTGTGAAGCAACAATAGCTCCTACCGTACCCGCAGAAATCAATGCGGTTGCAGAATCAGGTCCGACGACCATTGTGCGAGATGTGCCTAAGATTGCATACATAATTAATGGGATGGGGACGGTATATAAACCAATCAGAGGGGGTACGCCAGCAATGCCAGCATACGCCATTGATTCGGGTACCATAACCGCCCATACGGTCAGTCCTGCAACAATATCAGAACGTAACCAAGATAATTTATAGCTCGGTAGCCATTGTAAAATAGGAAGATAATTAAACAGCCATTGTAAGGGCGATTTTTTATCAGGTGCGAGTGTACTCATTTAAGTTTCCTTTTTTGTGAATGAGAAAGGTTGAATCATATCATCTTTGGATGATATTTTATGATCAATAAATTGTACTGATAATAATGTTAGATGGAGTTCATATAAACTATTTAAAATACCAGATAAGTCAGCTTGATCAGATACTCTTCCTTGCATAATAGTCATCGTATTGGTGACCGTAACATGCATAGCTCCAAGACGATTAAACCAAAGTGAAGGTAATGTACCTTCTACTGTAATTTGATAATATCCTGGACTTGAAAAATGGCTTTTGCTCATGCAATGTCTACTTATTCTTTTAAAATAGGGATCAATTTTTAGGATAGATTATTAGTTTGATTATGATGTATAAAAAGAAAAAATAAATCCCCCACGAAAGGGGATAAATGGGTGATTATATAAGTAAAATTATTTTTTTAATAATAGGGTGGTATAAAATCTTGGGCGATATTTGCAGCTTCACGACGATTATTTACGCCCAATTTTTGATAAAGGTGTTTCAGATGTGTTTTTATTGTTTCTGGAGAGACAAATAATTTTCTTGCAATTTCTTTATTTTGCATACGTTGAGTCAGTAGTTCTAAAATTTCAATTTCACGATGGGTAAGATCTTCTCCTTGTCGACCTGTCATCGCAGAAATAGACGGAACTTTATGTGTTATTCTCAATGGTTTACAGTGTGTGATAATGAGATTGATATAGTCTGTTGAAGCTGTTTGCTTAATAAAACGTTTAAGGACTGGAAGGATCATTTTCCCCTGTTCCATAAAAGGGCGTAGCCATTGTCCAGGTTCTGCTCGTATAATTACCTGTTTTAATGTACTGATTGCTTTTGTTTTTTGTCCTAATTGTTCCAAAGCCACAACCTGTAATATAAGAATTTCAATTATTTGACAAGTATTATGCAAGGCTCTAACCTCCTGTAGCAAAGATGATAGTATTTTTGTGGCTTGGTGTAATGCGTCGTTACTGCCTAGGGCAATTAATACTCTAGTTTGTGTGATAATAGGATTTTCTAACCATAAGAACATGGAAGAAGCGGTTGGTTTTTCATTAATTGAATTAAGCCAGTTTACTGCTTGATCTAAATTTCCTTGGAGTAATGCCAACCGTGCTTGCCCTGATTGAGCAACCAATAAATGATCGGCTTGTTTAATTTCTCTGACAAATTGTTGCAGGTCTGCCATTGTTTCTTTAGCGATATTTTCTTGTTGCATTGCCTGCTGAGTCAATGCTAATCCAATAAGTGCATCTATACTGACTCGTGTATGCATATTGTATTTGTTTTTAATAAAAGGATAAAATTTTTCCAATGCTAAAGATAAATTATTTAAACGAAAATAGCTAATACCTGCAATATAATCACCCCAACCTTTCATTAACATAGAATCACTATGTGCTAATATATGACTGACAGTTTGACCATCTTGTACAGCATCTTGGAGATTACCTGAAGAAGCATGTAAAAGGGAACGTGATAAATATAAACGACTTGAAAGAAGTTTATTCTCTGAGTGATGCGTTTTTATTGCCTGATTAGAAAGCCTAAGAGCAGTTTTTTCCTGACCTGTAATATGCCGTGTTATTGAAATATAATTATCAATAAGACCTTCTATTCTAGGATGTTTTTTAGGCAATATTTTTTGAGCATCAAGTAATAATTGTAAGCCGACTTCCCCCTTACCTGACCAATAGCACAGCATACCTTGAAAGAGTTTTAATCCTCCTATACACGTTGAATCCAATAAATTATTATGATACATCACTTCTAATTGTTGAATAATCGGGGTAATTTTATGTAATTGATAACGGTCGTGCATTATCCAAAGTTGAGAAATAAGAAGATTTGGACGTTGTGCTTTTATTGTATCTGGGATCATGGCTAACCATTTTTTATGACTTTGCCAACTATCCACATCTTGTTCTGCTCGCCAATGACGTTGTTCTATAATCTCAGCAGCACTGATGGGATCATCAGCAAGAATAAAATGTTCGATGGCTTCATCAATAAAATGATGAGTATGAAACCAATGTCCTGCTTGTTGATGAAGTGCTAAAATTTCTGTACTGGACATCTGTTGCTTTAATTCATTTTGCAATAATTGTTGAAAGAGATGGTGAAAGCGGAACCACTGACCTTGTAAATCTAATGAAATGGTAAATAAATTATTGTTATTGAGTTCATGAATAAATTGCTGTGCATTTAAGGCATTGCTTGATTCTTTGTGTTGAGATAAATGAAGCGCTTCACATAATGGCACACAAAATCGATTAAGAATAGAGGTATAAAGCATGTATTTTTGGATGTGAGGGGCTTGTCGAATAAAGACTTCATGCAATAAATAGGCATTTGTTTGTTGTACACCATGATTAAGATTCTGTAAAAATTCTTGTTGATTGTGATGGCTACGGAGTACTTGTGATACAAGTTGTAAGCCAACCACCCAACCTTCAATTTCCCTAGTTAAATTGTCTAATATATTATCATTGGCACTAAAGGATGCGGTATTTTTTAAAAGTTGTTTTGTTTCTATTCGATTAAAGCACAGTTCATTCATACGAATTTCTGTAATTTGATTGCTTGCACGTAATGTGACTAAATGTACAGGCGGATCACGGCGAGTAATGATTATAAGATGAAAAGGCAGGGGTGGACGATTGAGTAAAAGATTAATAAAGTTATTAACGGGAGATTGTGTATGAATCTGATGATAATCATCCAATACTAAAAAAAAGGGTTGTTCAATGCCCTCTAATTCATTACTAATTATCATTGTTAAACTAGCTAAAGAAGGTAATTGTGGTGCTTGGCTCATGATAAGACTTTGCTGGCATGAATTTGGAAATATATCTTCAATGGCTGTGAGGAAATAGAGTAAAAATTGCTGTAAATCATGATCACTTTTGTCTAATGAAATCCAAGCATTGGACCAGTCGCAAGTGTCTAGCCAATAACTAATGAGTGTACTTTTACCATATCCTGCGGGAGCTGATACAAGAATTAATGGCTGTACACGTCGAGCATTAAGATATTCAATGAGATGAGGACGTGCCACTAGTTCTTGTGTAATAGGAGGGGTATGTAATTTAGTGCGTAAAATTTCTGGTGGTTCTTTTTGTTGAGTGGATACATGATTGATATAGGCTTCAAGAATAGTATTGCTGATGGCATAACTCAGAAATATTTTTCCTTGTATAACACAATCAATGGCGGTTAATAATTCTTCTGGTTTACTTTCTTTGAGAAGATAACCCATAGCACCTGCACTGAGTACACGATCAACAGACTGTTTATCAGAATGTTTAGAAAAGGTTATGATCTTACTTTTAGGATATTTAGAGCTTATTGTTTGAATAAGAGCAATACTATTAAAATCAGGTAATGCGTATTCAATTAAAACAATATGAGGCTTTAATAAATGAATTTTTTTTATCGCATCGCCACTATTATCGACTTCACCAACAACACTGATATTCTCTTTCTCATTGAGAAATAATGCCATTCCTTTACGTAATATTAGGTGGGTATCAACCAGTAAAATAGTTATAGTGTTTTTATTCATGAATAATAATTGAAATCAATTAAAAATTTAGAGAGTCAATAAGTAATCAGTAGCGACCATACTTTTATCAATAATTTTTTATCAGATAACAATTCAATTTCTTATAATTTATAGATTCTGTTGCGAGA
>JAGLFC010000036.1 GCA_023144715.1 Gammaproteobacteria bacterium
GCATATAATTTTCATCATGTTTGGCAAGCACATCCTCTGCTACAAAGTGAGGAAACTTACCTTTTGGCGTGTCTACAATCGTGCCATCTAACTTACCTGTTGCTACAATGCCCTGACCTTCACGAAATAAATCAGGCAATAAACCTACATACGTGACTGCAATTGTTTCAGCATAATCAGTGACATTAAAGCGCATGGTCAAGCCATCCTTTTCACGCACCACACTGCCATCTGCGACCAAACCACCCAAGCGAAAAGAATGATCAATCGGTGCTTCACCATTTTTAATCTGCAAAGGGCTAAAATAATACAATAAATTTTGATCCAGAGCTTTTACACCCAAGAATGCTGCACCACCGACACCTGCTAAAATTAACAGTACCAGTATGAGACGATTTTTACGTTTTGGTGTCATTTTTGTTCCTTAATTGTACTTTGATGAGCTTCACGACGGTATTTCATTGCTAACTCTTTAAAGATGCTTTTTTTATCCATTAAAGGCTTAATGGCAACATAGCCCATAACAAAGAGTGCTAGACCATAAGAAGACCAGACATAAGCACCGTACTTACCCATTTGTAACATTTCCAACATTTTTTAACTCTTATCTCTTAATATGATTAAACAAGTGATGTTTCACTTTCTTTTTTTACCAATTCTTTCACCCAACCACTATTCTGATCCGTATACAATACTTTATTCCGTGCTCTTACTAAGACTACAGTCACATAATAAAGTTTAAAACCCAAGGCCATTAATAATAAAGGAATTAACATTGAGATATGAATCGAAGGCTTATCAAACTTAGTCACCGTTGCCCCTTGATGCAAAGTATTCCACCATTCAACTGAATAGTGAATAATGGGAATATTAATCACTCCCACAATCGCTAAAATAGCACAGGCTCTAGCGGCCGCTCGCGGATCTTCAATCGCTGCTTCCAATGCCATAAAACCTAAATAAAGAAATAATAAAATCAATTCTGCCGTCAAACGTGCATCCCAAACCCACCAAGCACCCCACATAGGCTTACCCCAGATAGATCCTGTCACTAAAGCCAAAAAGGTAAACGCCGCTCCAATAGGTGCGCTACTACTGGCAATGACATCCGCTAATTTAATCTTCCAAATCAAACCAATTGCTCCAGAAGTTGCCATCACCATATAAATAAACATAGACATCCAAGCCGCTGGGACATGGACAAAGATAATGCGATAACTATCTCCTTGTTGATAATCAACAGGTGCGATAAATAAGCCATCAATACTGCCTGCAATTAATAATATTGCGGTCAACCAACCAAACCAAGGGATCAGCTTGCCAGAGAGTCGATAAAAATATTTAGGTGAAGCAAAGTGATAAATAAACTTCATGATCGATTTAAACATACGGATATTCTCAGATTTTATTATTCAAGACTGACTCTTAATGCCGCAGAAGTCGCAATAGGGGCTAATGTTAAACAAAAGAGCATAAAGGCAGATAAAAAATACAACTGACCACTAATGGATAAACCAGCCATACTACTCCCTACCGCATTAGAGGAAAAAATTAAGACAGGGATATAAAGAGGTAAGACCAATAAAGACAATAACATACCGCCACGTTTTAAAGCGACCACCAATGCCATGCCAATAGCACCGATCAAACTTAATATGGGTGTCCCTAATAGAAGCGTCAGCATTAAGGTTTCTATTGCATCATTACTTAAAAACATGACCGTTCCTAAGAGTGGTGAAAAAATGATAATGGGTAAACCTGTAATCAACCAATGCACCACAATTTTGGCAAGTACTAAAATAGACAAAGGATATTCACTCAGCAACATCAATTCTAATGTGCCATCTTCAAAATCAGAGCGAAAAAGAGAATCTAATGATAACATCGCTGCCAATAAAGCGGCTACCCAGATAATACCCGGGCCAATTTGAGCGAGGATTTGTTTCTCAGGACTAATACCTAGAGGGAAAAGTGTCACCACGATAATAAAGAAAAACAGCGGATTAAGGATTTCACTCTTATGTCTGAATGCGATACGTAGATCACGCTTGATCAAACTAAAAAATGCGTTATACACTTTATTTATTCTAACCTACAATTAAGGAAATAGGAGATTATTTTACATGGTTTTTCACTGAACTCAATAATAATTCAATTATTTTTATAAATATAAACATACACTTATTGACTCTATGGTTATATTCTGGATAAAAAATGGCATCAGATCCTCATTTTATGATAAGAAATAATATGGAATAGAAAAGATTGACTATTATATTTTAGGCAAGATGATGGGTTTTCTATCCGTTAATAATTCTATTCGTTCTGCCATAGCAGACGATAGATAAATACTATTATCTTCAGCAATTAACATGACATATTTCACGCCCATCTTTTTAGCAACCTCTTGCCATAACTGAGGCCCTGCTATAAATATTGCGGTTGATGCTGCATCTGCCAAGGCAGCATCATGGGCTAAGATGGTGACAGATTGTGTGCCTCTAGCAGGGTAGCCATTACGTGGATCAATAATATGATGATAATGTATGCCATTGAGTTCAAAAAAACGCTCATAATTACCCGATGTAAATAAGGCTTCATTATCATATAAATTGATGGCAGCAATAATAGGATTAAGTTTAGGATTGTGTGTATAAGCAGGATTTTTTACGCCAATACGCCACGCTTTACCTTGTTTTGAGCCAATGACTTTGAGATCCCCTCCCGCATTAATAATAGCATTTGAAAAGGAATGTTGTTGTAATATATCCATCATCTTTTCAATCGCAAGCCCTTTAGCAAACGCCCCAAAATCAAGTGAAATATCTGATTGATCGCTGGAAATCTCTGAGCCATTGAGTAGAATATCTGTCATTTGGGGATTTTTTTTGACTAATTGTTGAATATGATCAGCATTAGGTAATTGAAAAGGGTGTTGTTCATTGTCTAGTTGATCAAATTGCCATAGCTTAACCAATTGACCCACAGCAGGGTTAAAAAGACCCTTGCTTTGCTTTGATAAACGCTGGCTTCGTTGAATTAAGTCATGTAAAGAGGCGGATATAGGTGTGCTGATATGATTGGCTAAATTATGATTAAGCTGTCCTAGTTCACCCTCTTGCCAAGGATGCCATTCATTATGTAGCTGATCAAATGTTTTACTGATCTGATCAATGGTCTGTTGTGCTTGTTGAGGCTTATCAGTCAAAATACTGACATCAATCAATGTACCAAAGCTAAATAATTGTTGATGATGGATTTTTTCTTGACTGTTCTCAGGTTGGCAAGCCGTTAATAATAATAAAAGTCCTATTGACGTATTGATGGTATACCATTGCATCTTATTCCAGCATTTCAAGAAGTACTATCCTGTAATATTTCTTCAATAGAATTAAACAATAATGCACTGATATTTAATTGATACAAGGTATCAAGTTCACGTATACATGTCGGACTGGTGACATTGATTTCAGTAATATAATCACCAATCACATCCATACCCACAAAAATAAGCCCCATAGCCTTTAAACGTGGTGCCACTTGTTCACACAACCAATAATCACGCTTGCTCAAAGGTATTCCCTGACCCGTTCCTCCTGCCGCCAAATTACCACGAGTTTCACCCTTAGGGGGTATTCTTGCTAAGGCATAATCAACAGGTACGCCATTAATAATGAGAATACGCTTATCACCCTGAGTAATTTCAGGAATAAAACGTTGTGCCATAATATATTGCTCACCCTGATCAGTGACCGTTTCTAAAATCACATTAAAATTATGATCCCCTTCTTGTACTCTAAAAATAGAATGCCCTCCCATACCACCCAAGGGTTTAATAATAATATCTTTATGTTGTTGAAGAAAAGCTTTAAATTGCTCTTTATTACGGCTGACTAATGTGGGTACAGTGCATTTTGGAAATTGATGAGTAAACAGCTTTTCATTAGCATCTCGTAATGAACGCGGATGATTCACCACCAATGTGCCTGCTTGTGTTGCTAACTCTAAAATATACGTGGCATAAATATATTCCATATCAAAAGGCGGATCTTTTCGCATTAAAATCACATCCAGATCAGAAAGCTTAATCACCTGTTTTATTGGGCTGGTAAATTGATACCAGTGTTCAAGATTGTCTTCAACCTCTAAACGCTGTGTGAATGCTTTTGCCTCATTATTATCAATAAATACATCGGACATTTCCATATAATAAAGGTCATACTGACGCTGTTGTGCTTCGAGCAACATGGCAAAACTGCTGTCTTTTTTAACCTTAATAGATTGGATAGGATCCATTAGAATCCCTAATTTTATGGTCATAATGTTCTCTTACTTATTCAAATTAAGTGATGTTTTATAGGCTATTAGCAACAATGGTATAGCCTGAATCCACAGATTTTTGTACATATTGATAAGTTTTTTTAATTATTTCATCAACCTCGATGCTAGGATCATTATCTTTAGTAAAGGTCATAGCGATTGCACAGTTTATATTAATAAAACCTGCATTTGTTTTATAAGCTCGACAATTAAGATTATCAAGTATTCGTTTAAATGTACGACAAGAGCCTTTATTATAACCACTACTGTACATAACAATGAGTAATTCTTCAGACTCAAGATGCCCCACCAAATCAGTTGGACGTACTGTATTACAAACTCGATTAGCAATATCTGTAATAATTTGCTCTTTAATGATGGAATCATATTTTTGTACTATTTTGTGTAAACCATCAATTCTTAAAATAGCATTGCATATAGAACCACCACGCGAATACATTTGCTTTAATAGTAGCCCAAAACGTTTATATGTATTTTCTCTAAGACCGAGACCCGTAATATGATCAACTTTACTTTGATTGAGCATTCTTTTTAATTTTTGATTATGTTGTAGCAATTTATTTTGTATCTTTGCTACACGACCCACTGAAAAAACTCTTGCGGCCAACTCTACTGAATTGGGTGGTTTAAGAATATAGTCATCAACACCCTGCTTAAATGCTTTACAAATAGAATCACTATCTTCTTTAGAAGTCAGTAAAACAATTCCTGTATAATGATGTATATTTTGATCATAGTCACGAATTTTTTGAGTGAGTTCTAGGCCATCTATTTCAAACATAAACCAATCCACTAATAAAATATCAATGGGGTATTTTTGTATATACTGAATCACAGAGGAGGCATTATGAATGATATTAACACACGAATAACCTGACTTTTTTAAGCTACGCCGAATATATTCGCAACCAAATTTCATGTCTCCCACGACTAAAATTCTCAGTGTATCATCCATTATTTATATCCTAAATAAGTATGTTAATAGAGGGATTACCAATAGAGTCATAAAAATATTCATTACTTCAAAAATTTTAATTCTGGATATAATCAATTTCCTAGTTTATTCTTTTTACTGTCATTTTGATGACAGACATTTAAGTCTTTATACTTTTAACAAACAGAATTACAAATCCTTTATCAAAAATCATGCTCTTTTACTAAGAATGAATTGACTGATTTAACTGACTTGTTATAAAAGATTATACTATAAATAGTTATTTATAAACATTTGCTGATCACAGTCTTGTTAGAATATGATGATCATTAAAAATATTCAATTCAAACACAGTGCTATAATAGACATAATTTAAAAGCTCGAATAGAACAACAAGGTTATTATGAAATATAAAGACTTACGTGAATTTATAGAACAACTTGAGCAGATTGGTGCACTCAAACGTATTAAACATCCTGTTGATCCTAATCTGGAAATGACAGAAATTGCTGATCGTGTATTGCGTGCCAAAGGACCTGCCTTGTTATTTGAAAATCCTATTGGTTCTTCAATGCCTGTTTTAGCAAACCTCTTTGGAACTCCTGAACGAGTGGCACAAGGCATGGGTGAAGAAGATGTCTCACAATTGCGTGAAATTGGTAAATTATTAGCATTCTTAAAAGAACCTGAGCCACCTAAAGGTTTTAAAGACGCAATGAAAACCTTGCCCATTTATCGAAAAGTACTCGATATGTCTCCCAAAATAATTAAAAAAGCGGTCTGTCAGGAAGTCATTTTAGAAGGTGAACAAGTTGACCTCAATCACTTGCCTATACAAACCTGTTGGCCTGAAGATGCTGGTCCTTTAATTACTTGGGGTTTAGTCATTACCAAAGGACCTAATAAAGAACGCCAAAATTTAGGTATTTATCGTCAACAAGTCATTGCTAAAAATCGGGTGATTATGCGTTGGCTGGCACATCGTGGTGGAGCATTAGATTACAAAGAATGGCAAGAAGAACACCCGGGAGAACGCTTTCCTATATCAGTCGCCTTGGGGACGGATCCAGCCACAATTTTAGCCGCAGTGACACCTGTGCCTGATAGTTTATCTGAATATGCCTTTGCTGGATTATTACGGGGAGCAAAAACAGAATTGGTAAAATCTGTAGGCAATGATTTGCAAGTGCCTGCCAGTAGTGAAATAGTATTAGAAGGCTATTTAGAACCGGGAGACGAAGCTCCAGAAGGCCCTTTTGGTGATCATACAGGTTATTATAATGAGGTGGATAATTTCCCTGTATTTACGATTGAACGTATCACTATGCGAAACGATCCTATTTATCACAGTACCTACACAGGACGGCCACCTGATGAACCTGCCATTTTAGGTGTCGCACTCAATGAAGTATTTGTACCGATCTTACAAAAACAATTTCCTGAAATTGTGGATTTTTATTTACCACCTGAGGGCTGTTCCTATCGTATGGCGGTGGTCAGTATTAAAAAACAATATCCGGGTCATGCCAAACGTATATTATTTGGTATCTGGTCATTTTTACGTCAATTTATGTACACTAAATTTATTATTGTCTGTGATGATGATATTAATGTACGTGATTGGAATGATGTAATATGGGCAATGACAACTCGCATGGATCCTGCTAGGGATACTTTATTGGTTGAAAATACGCCCATTGATTACCTTGATTTTGCTTCACCTGTTTCAGGCTTGGGATCAAAAATAGGTATGGATGCCACCAATAAATGGCAGGGTGAAACAACAAGAGAATGGGGTCGTGCCATTGTAAAAGATAAAAATGTGGTTAAAAAAGTAGATGAAATATGGGATCAATTAGGGCTTTAACCTCATTATTTCACTCTCTATTATAAAAGAACACGTTTGTCAGTAAGGATAATAACCATGAAACCTATAATATTAATCATCATTTTATTTTTAAGTATTCATAAAATAGTCTGTGCAAATAATTCAAATTCTGCTGATTCTTATCTGCATTTAACGAATACAATTCTTGCTTTAGAGAGTACTAAAAGCAACTATCAGCGTGATTTATTTCAACAAAATCAATCACTTCAAAAAGAATATAAAATATTTATCAATTATTTATCCTTACAGATCAGTCATTATTGTACTCAGATTATTAAATTATATGGTGAACCATCACTGAATAATCTGCCCTGTTCTAAAAATGAAGGTGCAATGATAGTCGATAATTATCAAACTTCAGAAGAAAAAATTGAATCACTGGATAATGAATTTATGATAGCGATGGGAAATTTTGATGAAATGTTATTAGTAGAAGATGAAAAAATAGCCCAAATTAATCAAACAAAAGACAATAATTCTGGACAATCAGGAGCAGGAGGAAGACAGGGCAATAATACACATAATGAATTTTCTAATGAAACCCATGCAAATAACAGACAAGAACAATCCAATAATGCTCGTTCAAAAGGAAGTGGCAATCAAGTATTAAAAACACAAAATAAGCAAAGAAGACACTTAAATAACATTGATGATGATATTGTTGCTAGACAATTAAAAGAAGCCGCTGAAAAAGAAAGCGATCCAGAACTCAAGGAAAAACTTTGGAATGAATACTACAAATATAAACAAAAAAATATTAAAAAAAGGCAGAGTTAAAAATCCTGCCTTTTTTAGTTTTATTACAAATATAAAAGTAACTTAACTAACCACTTTTATTAAGCACTGGCTTTTGCACTATCATTATCTACAAAGAAGCTATAGATATAGACACCTAATCCAATCAGGAAGAAAATACCTGCGATTTCACGCATACCATAGAACAGTACAAGTTTATCTTGAACTTCCATAAATGCCATTGGATTTTCTGTATAACGCTGTAACCAGACTTGTAATACGCCTGCTGCTGTTAAGAATAATGTAATAAAGACCATCGCGACTGTCATTATCCAGAATGCCCACATTTCAATCACTTGTGCTTTATTACTATTTGCAACACGACCGCGCATCAAAGGCATAGAATAAGAAATTACAGCCAGTACAATCATGACATAAGCACCATAAAATGCCATGTGTCCATGAGCAGCGGTGATTTGTGTACCATGAGTATAGTAGTTTACGGGGGCTAATGTGTGGATGAATCCCCAAACACCTGCACCTAAGAATGCCATAACCGAAGTACCTTGAGCCCAAAGCATAGCCACTTTATTAGGATGCTCACGCTTACGTTGGTTAATCATATTAAAGGTATATAATACCATCATAAAGAATGGGATAGGTTCCATTGCTGAGAAGATTGAACCCCACCACTGCCAGTACTCAGGTGTACCAATCCAGTAATAGTGATGTCCCATTCCAATTAAACCCGTAATCAGACTCATCGCAATAATCACATACAACCATTTTTCAATGATTTCACGGTCAACACCTGTGGTCTTAATTAATACGAAGGCTAACATAGCACCCATAATAAGTTCCCAAACACCTTCAACCCATAGGTGAACAACCCACCACCACCAAAACTTATCGTCAATCAAGTTATGAGGATTAACAAATGAGAATAAAAAGAATACTGCAAGACCTGTTAAACCAATAAACATGATCATGCTAATCACTGTCTTACGACCTTTAAGCATGGTCATACCAATATTAAACAAGAAACTCAACGCAACCACAACAATACCCATCTTGATAATGGTGGGTTGTTCGAGAAATTCTCGTCCCATAGTGGGTAACATATCATTCATGGTAATTTCTGCGAGCGTCGCATAAGGTACAAATAAGTAACCTAGAATGGTTAAAACACCTGCTGCAAGAAATACCCAAAACATGACAACCGCCAACATAGGGCTATACAGTTCAGTTTCTGATTCTTCTGGAATCAGATAATACGCGGCTCCAAAAAATCCAAATAGTAACCAGACAATCAGTAAGTTAATATGAACCATACGAGCGACATTAAACGGAATAGCTGGAAATAAAAAGTCTCCCCAGATATATTGAGCACCAATGATGGTACCAAATAGAATTTGACCTAAAAATAGACCAATAGCTGCGATAAAATATAATTTTGCCACAGATTGAGATTGATATTGCATTCTTTAAGCTCCCTTAACCTTGAATATTTGGTGGCCAGTTAGCCGTATTGACTTCAGAAGTCCACTTCAGGAATTCAGCAATACCTGTTAACTCTTCAGGAGTCAGATTGAACTGAGGCATACTGCGACGACCTGGAATACCATTCTTAGGACGGCTCATAATAAAGCCTTTAATCGCATCGGTACTATTACCAAAGCGTGTATAGACATTACCCAACTCAGGTGCAAAATATGCGCCTTCCCCTAATAAAGTATGACAGCCAATACAATTATTGTCTTCCCATACCTTTTTACCCAGAATAACTTCTGCGGTAATTTTACTATCATTACTACGTTCAGGAAGAACGCTTTGTGTATCAAAAGTCAGTGCCAGAAGTAGCAGGAAGAAGAAAGTCGTTCCTCCGTAAAATATATTTCTGGCCATTGTTTTTGTAAAAACTTCACTCATGGCTTACTCCTATTTTTATGTCGCGCTAGTATCCTTGAAAGTTGAATTTTGCTCCTTGATTTATATCAACAAAGCACTATAAATTCAAATCAATCAATCCCATACGATGATTGGATAAAGGATTCTCTAGTGAAGGTCCTTGAGCGAGTATAGCAAAGCCTTCAATAATTTCTTGATCCTTAAACCAGCCACGTAAATAAGGTGTCCATTCATCAAAATCTTCTTCTACTTTGATAGGGAAAATACCATAAGAAAACTGTAAGGCTTGGCAGGTACTTTCTTTAGAACTAAAGGCTGTGACCCATAATGATAAACGGTAGCGAGCGACACTTCTTGCCATATCGCCTGAACGTGTAGGAATAATAATAGCGTGAGGAAGTGCATCTTTTACTGAAATATTAATATTATGTGCAATCATCGTTTCAGCATTCTGTTGTCGATTATCAGAACGTTCCATTTCACGATTAATCACACAATGGGGTTCAGTGGATTGAGCAATGTCCGCTAACATTGCGGTGGCATCAATCGGATATTTTCCCATAGCAGACTCACCTGATAACATCACCGCATCGGTACCGTCTAAGATGGCATTGGCGACATCCGTGACCTCAGCACGAGTGGGTCGTCTATGTTCAGTCATAGATTCTAACATTTGTGTGGCGGTAATAATTGGCTTACCCAAATGTCCTGCTTGTTTCATAATACGTTTTTGTGCCATAGCAATGGTTGCAATAGGAATTTCCACGCCTAAATCACCACGAGCCACCATAATACCATCAGAGACTTGTAAAATACTGTCTAAATTATCCAAAGCACCTGAGCGTTCAATTTTAGCAATCACAAAGGGGCTATAACCCATTTCTTTAGCCGCTTTTTTGAGATCAATAATATCTTCTTTATCAGATACAAATGATTGACTGACCGCATCCACACCCTGTTTTAAAGCAAATTCTAAACACACTTTATCATGTGCTGTAAAGGCACTAAAGCCTAAATCAATACCTGGAAGATTCAACCCTTTTCGAGAACGTAATTCACCACCTGACTGAATTTCACAATGCACTTCATGAACATCTACTTGAGTGACCATAAGAGAAATCAAGCCATCATTTAAGAATAAAGTATCACCCACATTAACCGTTGTGGGCAGTTCTTTAAAGGTGACCGATACACATTTTTGATCACCCATAATATCTTCAGTGGTTAACGTAAATTTTTCCCCATCATGAAGTTCAATAGGTTCTTCTTTAAGTTCTCCAATACGCATTTTAGGTCCTGGTAAATCGGCCATAATCGCCAAACGATGCCCTGTATTTTTTGAGGCTTGACGTAAATTTTTAATCACTTTGCCATGACTGGAAAAATCACCATGAGAAAAATTCAATCGAGCAATATTCATACCTGCACGCAGTAATGCTTCCATCATTTCAATAGACTCTGTCGCTGGACCTATTGTACAGACAATTTTTGTTTTATTTTCAGGGTATCTCATAAATTTTATTGTGTCCTTATTTTATTAATTCACATTATAGCGTTTTTAACGCTATTTTTTTGTTGATAAATCTTTAAAAAAAATTGGGTAACATTTTTTTCGATAAAGATATAACTTAATTGTCCTATAAAAATAGATAAGCCTACCACCATTATTATTAGTAAATCACCATTGATATGATTCAAATAGCTACGTTTCAATAAAACAGAAAATAAGATAATGATCAATCCATGAGATAAATATAAAGAATAGGAGCTATTGCCTAATGCTAATATAAAATTAGGGGGTGAAAAACCATATTTTTTTTCATAAAAAATAAGCCCTGATGTTATTAATGCACAAGGAATTCCCCAATTAATCAAGCGTTCAAATTGATGACTGCCATACAAAATCATGGCAATAAACAAGAGACAGGCTGTGATTATTAAGAAAAAAATGAACCGTTGAGACATATTATAATTTGAGCAATAAATAAGCCCTAATAAGCTACCGAATAAAAATTCCAATAATAAAGGATTGGTGATCATCCAAATAATAGGATCACTTCTTGCTAAATCAACGAATAGATAAGAAGCCATCACACTGGGTATTAATAAAAAACCTAAAATAGGTAGAAAAAAACGTTTAGCAAACAATAAGCTCACGCTAAAAATCAAATAAAAATACATTTCAAATGACAGTGTCCAACCTTGTACCAATAACGGTAAAAATTCACCTGTTGAAGGTCGAATAGTCGGTATAAAAAAATAAGAGTGTAGTGTGTAATACCATGAAAAATGATTTTGTTTCAATGTAAATGGTATAATCACTAAAATCAGTATAATGGTGGTGTAAAACCAATATAATGGCACAATGCGAATAATACGCCGTATTATAAAATCTTTAACGGCCCCTTTTTGACGAAATTTTTTTTCTCCTATGACAAAGATAATAAAGCCACTGATGATAAAAAAGAGATCAACCCCTAAGCCACCCAATTCTTTAAGATAATAAAATGAATTAAGATAAGAGCTATGCTGTCCAAATTTAATAAGTGCTTCTTGAGCATGGAAAAATACCACCAATAAAGCCGCCATAGCGCGTAAAAATTGTATGGATGTAATGGTTTGTTTAATGAGCAACGCCTTTTTTTATTAAAATCAAGTAAAAAATAATTATAACATTATAAGCACTCTAATCCTCTCAAAATACTGGTATATCAATGTGCAATTCTCTACAATAAAAATTTATTTTATCCGCCACTATTTTTAGAGTTTTTATGAACCATAATAATGTAAACAATACTCAACAGACTTTTTCAGCCATTTTACTGGATATGGATGGTGTACTTTTTCATGGTATGAAACCTATAGAAGGTGCAATTGATTTTATGCAAAGCATTGCTCATATTCCTCATATATTTGTCACCAATAACCCCATTAGATTACCCCAATCTATGGCGGATAAAATGGCTGATATTGGTTTTAAACGACCTGATGAAGGGCTTATTATTACCTCAGGTGAAGCAACGGCCGCTTGGTTAGCACAGCAAATACCCAACTTTCGTTTTTTTGCTATTGGTGCTGATGGCTTACATCAAAGTTTACAAAAATATGGTGTCCAAGATAAAGAAAATGCTGATTATGTGGTGGTAGGAGAAGGTGAAGGACTCGATTATGCGTCATTAACGACAGCCATTAACTTGATTATTAAGCAGAAAGCCCAATTAATTTGCACTAATCCTGATACCAGTGTAGATGCTTTTTATCGAGGTAAACGTGCCATTTTGCCTGGTGCTGGAGCATTGGTTGCCCCCTTAGTGGTGGCGACAGGAAAACACCCTATCACTATTGGTAAGCCCAAACCTTTACTGTATGAAATTGCCATGCAAAAATTAAATGTTCAAGCACGTCATTGTCTAATGATTGGTGATCGACCTGATACTGATATTTTAGGGGCTCAACAATTGGGCATACAAACTGCTTTAGT
>JAGLFC010000037.1 GCA_023144715.1 Gammaproteobacteria bacterium
ATGTTTGATGCCATTCAATACGGAATCACGGGTAGAGCAATACGTAATGGTTTAATTGAACTAGGTTTAACAAATCCTAGGGATTTTACCCAAGATAAGCATAAAACAGTCGATGACCGCCCTTATGGTGGCGGTCCAGGCATGTTGATGAAAGTAGAGCCTCTTAGAGATGCTTTATTGTCATTAACAAAAAAAAGTACACGACAATATAAAGTCGTTTATTTGTCACCACAGGGTCAACCTTTAACACAAACAAAAGTTAAAGAACTCTGTGCTAATGAGCAACTTATTTTATTAGCGGGTCGTTATGAAGGAATTGATGAACGTTTAATCACACATTATGTTGATGATGAATATTCAATTGGAGATTATGTACTCAGTGGTGGGGAATTACCTGCTATGGTCTTAATTGATAGTTTAATACGGATGATCCCCGAAGCCTTAGGGCATAATGAATCAGCACAGTATGATTCATTTTACTCGGGTTTATTAGACCATCCACATTATACTCGTCCTGAAACACTTGAGTTTGAAGGGAAGGATGATTGTGTACCACCTGTATTATTAAGTGGCGATCACAAAAAAATTGCACAATGGCGTAGTCAACAGTCATTAGGTCGTACTTGGCAAAGAAGACCTGATTTATTAGAGCAACGTCAACTGACTAAAGAAGAGCAAGATTTATTGCAAAACTTTATTCAAGAAAATCATTAAATTAATTTTAAAATAGAAACCTGGGTTCAGGGCCTAAGGTAATTGGAGCAAGTAAATGAGTAAGATAATTGATGCTTTAAACGCGGAACAAATGGGGCGTGAAGTACCAAAGTTTGGTCCTGGTGACACAGTGGTTGTAAACGTAAAAGTAAAAGAAGGCGACCGTGAACGTATTCAAGCATTTGAAGGTATTGTAATTGCTGTACGCAATCGTGGACTTGATTCAGCATTCACTGTTCGTAAAATTTCTTATGGTGAAGGTGTTGAGCGTGTATTCCAAACTTATAGTAAGTTAGTGGATAGTATCAATGTAAAACGTCATGGTGCAGTACGTCGTTCTAAACTTTACTATCTACGTGATCGTCGTGGTAAGGCCGCACGTATTAAAGAAAAATTGGGCTAATCTTTTTAGATTCCCGATAAAAAGGATACTTGAATCAAGTATCCTTTTTTTATGCGTCTTATTTTAGTATCTACTCAGTATAGGCAATGAGTCATATTGTTTTCTATCAGACAGATTCAAGTCCGATAATGGCACAGTAACATTATTCAGACTTTTCTCATAACATAAAAAATGAAATAAATAATTATTTTGCACGGTCTAATTCTAATAGCCAGTTTACGTTATTATATACACATGTTTGCTGGCACACAAAAAATATCCATTCCATAATTTATCAGGAATAAAAAATGCCTTCATTTGATATTGTTTCAGAGATTGAATTGCATGAATTGTCCAATGCAGTTAATAATGCTAATCGAGCCATTACACAAAGATATGATTTTAAAAACACTCAGACCAGTGTTAAGCAATCTAAGGATGATGTCACCTTAATCAGTGAAAGTGAATTTCAGGTACAGCAAGTGCTTGATATTATGCTCACAGAGTTAGTCCGCCGTAAAGTCGATGTTAAAAGTATGGAACAGGGTGAGATTAAAGGCAATGGCAAGTTAATGGAACAACAATTATTAATCCGACAAGGAATAGATAAGGATACTGCCAAAAAAATTGTTAAGTTAATAAAGGATAAAAAATTAAAAGTTCAAGCATCTATACAAGGTGAACAAGTGCGTGTGACAGGAAAAAAACGAGATGATTTACAATCTGTTATGGCAATGCTTAAAAAGCAAGATTTAGACGTTGCATTACAATTTACTAACTTTAGAGATTAAAACGGAACATAAATATGATATTAAAGAAAATTATGAATACAATTGGCATGACTGCTCTTATTGCAGTGGCGAGTAGTGCTTTATTCAGCTCTTATTCTATGGCTAAATCAACGCCTGAATTAGACGCTGCTTTAATTCAACTAATGCCTGGAGTCACCCCTAGTAATATAGAAGAAACAGAATTATCGGGTATTTATGAAGTCTCTTATGGGACAACCATTTTTTACTTTAATAAAGATGCTTCATTGATGTTTCGTGGTGATATTATTGATGTCAAAAAACGCATTAATCTCACTGAACAAAAACGTGATCTTGCTCGTGGTCAATTACTGAACTCTATTGATGAAAGTAAGATGATTGTTTATCCTTCTAAAAATGAAAAAGCCAAAGTAACTGTTTTTACAGATATTGATTGTGGTTATTGTCAAAAATTACATAATGAAATGGATGATTACAATGCAGCAGGTATTACTATTCGTTATATGGCATACCCAAGAGCAGGAATTGGTAGTCCATCATATCAAAAATTAGTCAATGTCTGGTGTGCAGATTCTCCTAATAAAGCTATGAGTCAAGCAAAAAATGGAACAACATTGACAGAGAAAACCTGTAATAATCCTGTTGCTGATCAATATAAGCTTGGACAAAAATTAGGCTTGCAAGGGACTCCTGCTATGTTTTTGGAAGATGGAACCAGTATGCCGGGTTATATGCCAGCAAAACGTCTTGCTGATACGATTTATAATAAGTAATTTATTGCTTAGTGTTAACAAATAAGAGGAGTTTTTCTATTTAATATTTATGTAATGTGAATAATAAAATATTGAAAACCTCTTTTTGATTTTTAATCTCTTCTACTGCTTGTACTGAACATTAACAGTTTTTATTTATCTTAGCTTGTAATAAATATGTAATATTGTAAGATTATAATATTACATATTTACTGCCTACCTATCCATTTGTTTATTGTATAATATCTGTAATTTAGATGTGGAGAATTTTTTTGTATAAACAAAACCAAGTAAAATATAAGTGGCGAGATCGAGGGGTGCTTTTTGCTACCTTGTTACTTTTCTGGCTGATGCTTAATAATTCATTGGCACTTGATAGCTTGCTTATTGGTATTGTCGTCTCATTGATTATTACTATTTTATTTTGTAGTGGTTTATCCTTTTTTACTGAATTTCGCTTCACCCCAAAGGCTTTTGTGGCAGGTATTTTATATTATATTTATTTTTTTAAAGAATTAATAAAGGCTAATTTTCGTTTAGCTATTATTGTACTTTCTCCTAGTTTGCCCATTAATCCTGGCATTGTTAAAGTGCGTACCCAATTAAAAAGTCGAATGGGGCGTTTAATGTTAGCAAACTCAATTACATTGACCCCAGGTACTTTAACAATGGAATTAGAGGGGGAGTGGATTTATGTTCATTGTGTGAATGTGACCAGTACTGACACAGAAGAAGCAACGGCACAAATTGTGTCAGGTTTTGAGTCTTATTTGGAGGTGATGTATGGTTGAAATACTGATTGCTCTAGCAGCAGTATTGGCAGGAGGTGCATTTTTAATGGCATTAGTGCGCTTTATAAAAGGTCCTTCAACCTTTGACCGAGTGATTGCTTTTGATGTACTCACCGTTATCTCTATTACTTTTATTATACTCAGTGCTTTGATTGAAGGGCGGGGTATTTATCTTGATGTGGCACTGGTTTATGCCTTATTGTCATTTTTAGGTGTGATTGCGATTGCCCGTTATCTTGAAGGACGTTTTTAATGGAAAGTTTACTGAATATTACTGGGGCTGTATTGCTTGTGTGTGGTGCCACTTTTTTATTCTTGGGAGGCTTAGGTCTTGTACGCATGCCTGATCTCTTTAATCGTATTCAAGCAGGGGCTAAAACAACGACATTAGGAACCTTATTGGTATTAATCGGTGCAGCTTTTTTACAACCTGAGTGGAGCTTAAAACTCTTGCTTATCGGCTTATTTTTGCTTTTTACAAATCCACTTTCTTCTCAAGTCTTAGCACGTGCTGCCCATCGTATTGGTATTGAAAAATCAGATAAAACCCATGTTGATAAATTGGCAGAAGATTTAGGAGATAAGCGATGATAAACTTAATGTCAGCAATGACACTCCTATTTGCCATAGCGATGATTGGTGCGGCATTTGTAGCCATACAGGTCAAACAAATTTCTATTGCGATGTTAGCTGCTGGTTTGGTGAGTTTATTGGCATCGGTGATGTTTCTCTTTCTTGCTGCACCTGATGTGGTCATGACCGAGGCTGCTATTGGTAGTGGTTTAACCACGTTCTTATTTTTCTTCGTATTAGGTCGTGTGCGAGGGGATAAAAATGATTAAGCGTTTTATTGTACTCCTATTTTTGCTGGCTTTAGGACTTATTTTTACCCAATTATTAGTGGAATATATCCCTGATAGTGAACTCAATCTCACCGCACATTATTATGCTGAACATACTGCTCAAGATATAGGGGCAAGCAATATTGTCACCGCTATTATTGTCACCTATCGAGGCTTAGATACCTTAGGTGAAGTCACAGTCTTATTCTTAACTGCTGCTATTGTTGGACTTTTATTATCCAAAGGTAATTATAAGGGTAAATCATTGCAACGACAATTGCCACAGTCGGGAGAATTATTAACCACAGGTAGTCATTTACTCGTGCCACTGATTTTATTGCTGGGTGCGTATGTCTTTATTAATGGTCATCTTACTCCAGGAGGAGGCTTCCAAGGCGGTGCAATTATTGCCTCAGCTATTTTACTGATATTGCTCACTGATCCTTTACGGAAATTTAGTCATACACTCATTGCCACTATTGAAGCCACTTCTGGATTGCTCTTTCTCTTTATTGGTGTGCTAGGAATGATATATGCAGGAGGCTTCTTGGATAATCGTTTATTACCAGTGGGTGAACTAGGTACTCTCTTTTCAGCAGGTGCTATACCTTTTATTTACTCATTGATTGGTCTTAAAGTAGGGGCTGAGTTTAGTTCTATGCTGGTTAATTTATCCGAAACGGAGGGATCATAATGGTTATTATTGCGATGGTGACAGGATTTATCCTCATTCTAATGGGGCTTTATGGAGCTTTAACTAATACTAATATCTTACGCATGATTGTTTCTTTTAGTGTCGCCAATACAGGCGTTAATATTGTTTTAGTCTCTGTCGGTTATATGCACGGACGTACTGCTCCTATTTTGGATAATGCTGTGCCTCTTGCTGAAGCCAGTACACGTATTATTGACCCTGTACCACAAGCATTGGTATTGACGGCAATTGTTATTGGCTTAGGTATTACCACATTAATGTTGGCTTATGCTTATAAGCTCTATGAAACCAAGGGTACATTGGATATTTCTAAATTTTCGGAGTTAAAATGGTAAATGCACTTTTTATCATCATCATTGGACTCGGTACAGCCTTTCTCCTAGGTTTATTGGGTAATACTCGTCGTAATATTGCTTATGTATTCATGCTCTTTGCTTTGACGGCTATGGCATGGATTGCCCATAGTTGGTTGTGGATCTTTACTATTGATGCTCATAGTCGTGTCGATATGTTTACCGCAGGAACAGCACCCCCTTTTGCCATCAATTTACGAGTGGGCATTGTGGAGACAGTGTTGGTGCTTTTGGTGATTATGTCAGGCTTATTATCCGCTGTTTATATGAAAGATGCTTTGCTTCGATTAGGCTATAAGTCAATGTCGGTCTTACTGGTTTTTGTGATGGCATTATGTGGCATTATTTTAACGCGTGATGTGTTTAACCTCTTTGTCTTTTTTGAGTTAGCCGTGATTGCCACCGCAGGTCTATTATTATTATCCGATGATAAACGTGCCTTAGCCGCTGGTTTTAAATATCTGATCATTTCACAGTTAGTGTCCATGTTTTTATTATTAGGCATTATCTTTGCCTATCATGCCACAGGTACACTCAATATTGATGGTATGGCAGAACAATCCCCTGAAATGCTCAAAGGTATCGGCTCATTAGCCTTCTTTTTTATGTTTATGGCCATTTTAACTGAGGCAAAACCATTTCCAGCCAATGGTTGGGCGTTGGATATTTATGAATCGGCTCACCCTGGATTTTCAGCTATGTTTTCGGCAGGGATGGCAGGAGCAGCCTCTGTTTATGCCGTTGATAAATTATTATTGATAGGTGGACAAGAATGGTTGCCTGTCGTAACCGTCATTGGTTTGTTAAGTTTTGTGGCGGCCAACCTTTTAGCCTTAGTACAAACGAATGATCGCCGTACTTTAGGTTATTCTTCGATTGGACAAGTGGGTTTAATTCTAGCCGTTATGGGTCAGCAAGATATTTTAGGGGAACATTATCTCTTTATTGCAGGCGGTATTTTACTGTCTCATGCGGTTGCTAAAGCAGGTTTGTATTGGATTTCTGGACTGATTCAGAAACGCCAATTAACAGACTGGAGTGTTTTACGTGGGCAACCCTTGCTTATTTTTGCATTTGTTAGTTTTATTGGTATGCTCAGTGGCTTACCGCCATTCCCTAGTTTTTATGCCAAATGGGATTTAGTCATGATGTTGGCTTCCGTGGATCGCTTATGGATTTTAGGCTTTATTCTCTTGGGATCATTATTAGAAGCCAGTTATTTATTTCGTTGGTTTGGTTATATTTTAAAAAGAGATATTATTAAAGAAGATGCCCAGCATTTATCTTTAGCCTCTTATAAACTGATTGTTATTTTTATTGCCGTGGTCATCGCTTGGGGATTGGCTTATTTATGGGGAGAACTGTCCAGTTATAATAACTTATTATTAGCCATTCCTATATTATTTGCGTTGAGTTTTTTATTATTGGATTTTTTACCGACGTGGATAAAAAATACCCTCGCTATTGCGGGTATGGTGGCGTATTTTTTTATCGCTTATCCCAGTTATAATCCTTTAGAATTAATTTATGCCATTATTTTTCTACTCGGTGGTGCAGTCATTTTATTGGCCAGTTATTATGAAAAAGGACGACGAGTGGGCTTTTATCCCTCTGCGATGCTGATGTTTGCAGGTTTGACACTGTTAGTCATGGCTGAAAATTCATTCCAATTCTTTGCGGCTTGGGAATTTTTAACCATTGGATCGTATTTTTTGATCTTGCGAGGGAAATATTCAGAACCTCATGCCTTATTATATCTTATCTTTTCTTTGGCAGGGGCTTATCTGATTTTATCAGGCTTTGCCTTGGCGGCTCAGGGCATGATTCCCTTTAGTTTAGAATCACTCAGTCAGGTGGCACAACCGATTGCACCGTGGGTATTCTTATTATTAGCCATTGGCTTTATGACCAAAACCGCGGTGATTGGTTTACATATTTGGTTACCTGGTGCTCATGCTGAAGCTGAAACCGATGTATCACCCATGGTCTCAGGTATTCTCCTCAAGGCAGGTTTATTTGGTTTAATGATCTTATTAATGAATATGGGCAAGCAACAACTTTATGGCGTTGAATTAACCTATATTATGCTGTGGTTAGGTGCATTATCCGCATTTTTGGGTAATTTAATGGCCGTTTTTCAAGAGGATGCAAAACGTCTACTGGCGTATTCTTCTATTGGTCAAATGGGTTATGCCTTATTTGGTTTGGCACTCATGAATCAACTCGGTTGGTTAATGGCGTTGATGTTTGTTATTAACCATTATATTTATAAATCCATGCTCTTTTTATCGGTGGGTGGCGTTGCTAAACGCACAGGTACTCGACAAATGTATCAAATGGGTGGCTTAATTGCCATGATGCCTTTGTCTTTTATTGCAGTTTTGATTGGTATTATTGCTGTATCAGGTGTACCACCGCTGTCAGGTTTTGGTGGTCGTTGGATTTTTTATAATGCCATTATGGCTTCTGAATACCGTCTGCCAATGATGCTGATCTTTATTTCTGGACCGATTGCCTTTTTATATTTGTTTCGTTTGATTCATACCATTTTCTTGGGACAACTCAAAGATGAGCATCGCAAAATAAAAGAAGCCCCTTTTTGGATTATTTTACCCCAGATGATTTATGTCACGGCTCTATTAGCATTTGCAGTCGTACCAGGTATGGCATTGCATCGTGTGGATAATTATCTTAATCCTTTCTTTGCAGGGCAGGGACTCAATTGGGATGGTTGGACGATTACCAGTAATTATGGGTATTGGAGTCCTGTTCCCATTATGATTGTGATTGCGGTTATTTTTGCGACCTTATTTATGTGGCTATTATTTGTCAATCGTAAAGCTCAGAAAGTGAAACAGTTTAATATTGTTTATTCAGCAGAACGCCCTTATCGACCCGAAACCACGCATTTTGCATGGAACTTTTTTGCCCCTTATCGCAAAGCAATGGGCTTTTTAATTCAGCCCTTTGTGACACGTTTTTGGGAAACGTTTGCGGATTTATTACATACATTAGCCGATATTGTACGCCGTTTTTATACGGGTAATGGACAAACGTATGCTGTGCAATTATTAGCTTTTATCATCGTTATTTATCTTTTCAAAGTGGGGTATTAAATTATGCAGTTTGAATGGATACAAATTCCGTATGCACTTTTAAATCTCTTTATTATTATTAATTTTGGTTTATTAATGAATGCCTTTGTGGCAAAAATTGGTGCGAGGGTAGGGCGGCGACATGGTATTCCTATTTATCAAAATTATTTGGATTTAATTAAAAACTATGGGTTAAGAAGTTCTATTACTCATGGTGTGATGTTTTATCTAGGGCCTGTGTTTCGTTTATCAGGGGGTGTGGGTTTATTGTTATTTGTGCCGACGATTTATGGATCAGATATGTTTTCTAACTTTTCTTTTTCGGGTGATTTGATACTGGCACTTTATTTTATCTTTTTCGGTACATTAGGTATGGCATTAGGGGCAGCTGAAAGTGGTCATCCACATGCAGCCATGGGTGTGTCTCGTGGTTTATCTCAGGTAACAATGGCAGAATTGCCTCTGGCATTGGCTGTGTTTTCGATTGCCCTACAATATCAAACTTTATCCGTGACTGAAATTGTCGCCGCACAGCAGGGTGGCTTTCTTAATTGGACATTGTTTACTAATCCCTTAGCGGTAGCAGCAGCGATGTTGTCATTTTTAGGTTCAGTCATGCGTCCACCCTTTGATGTGGTACTTGCTCCTCAAGAAATTCCTATTGGTCCTCCGACAGAATATCATTCTTCTTATTTAGCTTTAATGCAGACCAATAGAGTGATCTATCCTATTGCCAAAATGGTTATTTTTATGAGCCTATTTTTTGGTGGTGCAACAAGCTGGCCTGTATTTTTTCTTAAAATATTTTTGATTTATATGTTTGCGGTCTTTATTGGCGTTGTTTTTCCTCGTTTTCGTGTTGAACAATCCATTCGCTGGTTTTTAATTTGGGCAGTACCACTGGGGATTCTCTCCGTGCTTTTGGTTTAAGGCTTTTAAAATTAAAGAAAGATTAAAGAAAGAGAGTTAGAAAGAATGAAAGAAGAATTAAAAAAACGCATTATTAAAGGCCCAGATGGTGTTGAGTTTGAAGTTGAGCCATTACATGATTATTATTGTGAAGCACCCCC
>JAGLFC010000038.1 GCA_023144715.1 Gammaproteobacteria bacterium
AAAGACTGAGAGTATTTACCTTCTTCAAAGGCAGCAACGGATAAGAGTTCTGAAGCAGAAACAACGCCCTGCCCTCCTCGTCCATGAATACGAATTTGAAACATAATGTTACCTATTTATTATTTTTTCTGTACATCTTTCTCATCATCAGAAGATGCCTGTTTAGTATCTAATTCATCAATTTTTTGATACGTATCTTTTAAAGCATTCAGTGCTTCATCAATATCAATACGCTCGGTTTCAAGGGAGATGTTGTTTTCATTATCACTAAGAATTGGGCTTTCCCCTGTTTTTTCGTTTTCAGAAAATTCTAATTCTGCATTAATGACATCCAAATCACGAATCTCAGCTAATGTCGGTAATTCATCCAGTTTTTTTAAACCAAAGTAATCAAGAAAGCCTTTAGTGGTGGCATACAAAGCAGGTTTACCCGGTACTTCTTTATGACCAATAATACGCACCCACTCTCGTTCAACAAGAGTTCGTATAATGTGGCTACTGACACTGACACCACGAATATCTTCAATTTCACCACGCGTCACAGGCTGGCGATAAGCCACTAAAGCAAGCGTTTCTAATAAGGCGCGTGAATACTTTTGGGGTTTTTCTTCCCATAAGCGAGATACCCAAGGTGCAACGGATTCAGCCACCTGAAAACGATAACCACTACTGACTTTAATCAGCTCAATACCTCGATCCTGATAATCTTGAATCAATTGCTCAATGGCCTCATACACTTGCTTAGTATCAATATCATCCTGATCAGTAAAAAGAGTCTGTAATTTATCCAGTGATACCGCTTTATTAGCCGCTAAAAGAGCGGCTTCCACAATATTTTTTATGGGTGCATCAGAATTCATATTATATAACCAAAGCTTCTAAACAATTTTTAAGAAGGTATTAGGATCAATCACGTGTGATTTTTAAACCTGTAATGATGTCATAAATTATTGAATATGTACTCTATTATGATGATTTGAAAATTGCATTAATACTTTAAATAAATACCACGCATCTTTTTGACCACATAATTCTCTGATAGAGTGCATGGCCAATGTGGGTACACCAATATCGAGGGTTTTAATCCCCAGTTGTGTGGCGACAATGGGGCCAATAGTACTACCGCATCCCATATCGGTACGCACGACAAAACTTTGTACAGGTACTTGAGCGTGTTCAGCCAAAATTTTAAAAATAGCCCCTGTTTCACAATTTGAAGCATAACGTTGATTGGCATTGACTTTAATTACTGGCCCTTGATTAATAATAGGGCTGTGTTGAGCATCATGTTTATCTGAAAAATTAGGATGTACCGCATGAGCATTATCTGCTGAGATCAACATAGATTGATTGATCATACAAGTCATCGCCTCAGTATTAGAGCCACTCAAACGCTCTAACACAGATTTTAAAAATGATCCTTGCGCACCACTGCTTGAAGCACTACCCACTTCTTCATGATCACTACAACATATTAAAAAAGTGCCTTGCTTATTGGCATGAAGTAAACTTTGCACAGCAATATAACAACTCAATAAATTATCCAGACGACTACTGGCGATAAAATCCTTCTGTAAACCTAAATAAGAAGCCTGTTGAGTATCATAAAAACTTAATTCAAAATCAATAATGTGTTCAATATCAATACTTGTATTTTGACTCTTTAATTGCTTTTTTAAAATATCTTTAAATGAATATGCCTGTTGTTTAGAGTGTTTGTCCAGTTGCATTAATACAGGAGGGATATCCGTTTGAGGATTAATGGAGTGATTTTTATTAGCATCTCTATCCAAATGAATCGCTAAACTAGGAATGCTGGCAATAGGATCGTTAAAATCCAATAGAGTACTGTGTAAATTTTTCTGGCTGTCTTGATAAATCACTTTGCCTGCTAAAGATAGATCACGATCAAACCAAGGGTGCAATAAAGCACCACCATAGACTTCTACACCCAACTGCAAATAAGATTGCTTAAATAATTCTGCATTTGGTTTGACTTTTAAACAAGGGCTGTCGGTATGTGCACCCACCATCCTAATACCTGTTTTAAGAATATCCTCTTGACCATACATAAATGCAATAATCGAACCATCATTACGAGTAACAAAGTAGCCTTGTCCCAGTGTTAATTGCCAAGTACTTGCTTCTGATAATCGCTCATAACCTGCCTTTTTTAAATAAGTGACTAAATTTTTAACCGCATGATAAGGCGTGGGTGATTGATCCAGAAATTCTAATAATTGATGATTAAAAAGAGTAATATCCATTTATAATACCTTAGCACACTCTTTAATTAATGAGTGTCCCTGATAAATAAAGCCTGTATAAATCTGCACCAATTCAGCCCCTGCGGTTAATTTATCCTGAGCATCTTGTGCTGAAAAAATACCACCCGCGGCAATAATAGGTAGTTTACCTTTCAGTTGTTGTGCTAAGACTTGTACCACATGAGTGGA
>JAGLFC010000039.1 GCA_023144715.1 Gammaproteobacteria bacterium
CTAAATGGCACCGTCACACTTTTTGAACAGACTTTAGCAGGTTTAGTGAAAGGTGATTCTAACTTGGGTCTTCCCGGTACAAAAAATGCTGAAATTATTGCTCAATTGGATGTTGTCAATAAAATATGGGCTGATTATAAACCTGTTTTGAGTGCTGTAGATACATCAGATGCTGGCTTAAAAAAAGCAGAAGAACTTAATATGCCTCTACTTAAAGATATGAATAAAGCGGTTAAAATGTTTGAAAAATCAATTAAGTAATTCATTATTGACTCTATAAAAACACCCATTCCCATATATTTTTATGGGAATGTCCAATGGTTATCATAATACCGTAAAGACTCACCACCGACATCACTTCAATCAAAATAAATTTCTAATAATGGAATATTCCCATGAAAACTAAAAGCCTTTATATTGCATCAATGGAAGCAAAATCAGGTAAATTACTTATCACGATGGGCATAATGGAAATTTTGACCCATCATATTGAAAAAGTTGCTTTTTTTCGTCCTGTGATTGACAAAAGTAGAGGGCTGGATAATGATATTGAACTGATCCGTAATAAATACTGTCCAGAAATGGCTATTCAAGAATGTTATGGATTTGATGTAGAAGAAGTTAAAGCACTCGCCGCTAAAGGTCATCTAAAAGAACTCTATAAAAAATTATTAAGTCAGCTTAATACACTGTATGAAAAGTATGATTTTGTACTGTGTGAAGGTTTAAATAGTTCCAGTTTTTTATCCTTATTTGATGCCGATATTAATTTGAATATTGCTAAAAATTTGAATATTCCTTTTATTGGTGTCATCAATGCACATCATCAAAGCATGACCAAAATTCAACAAGAAATTAATATTGCTGACTCTATTATTAAAAAAAGTGGCTGTACACATTTTGCTACCTTTATTAACCGTGTGATGAAAACAACATTTGAACAAGTAACCCTTAAACCATTCCAATCAACACATCCTATCTTTATAGTGACAGAACAACATGATTTAGACCGCATCACACTCTCAGATATTAAAAAAACATTAAAGGCACGTTGTGTTTTGGGTTCATCCGATGATATGTATCGTATTATTCGACAAATAAAAATTGCCACCATGACCGTAGAACATTTTTTACGTTATATAGAAGAAGGTGATTTAATTATTGTTGGGGGTGATCGTGCTGATATATTATTAGCCTCACTGAGCAGTTTAGCCTCTCATAATTATCCTAATATTGCAGGTATCTTACTGACAGGAGGCTTTACTCCAAAAGAAAATATGTTGAAATTATTACACGGACTAGAACTGCCTATTCCTATACTTTCTGTAAGTAATGATACTTATGAAACAACTCGTTTAGTCAGTGATATTCCAGCAGAAATAACCATTGATAATCAACGTAAAATTGCACTGGCTCAGGCACATTTTGATGCTGAAATTAATGCTGAAAATTTCTTTCAACAACTTGAAATTTCCACCTCATCCGTCATGACTCCGATTATGTTTGAACATAGTTTATTTAGTCGTGCAAAATCCAAACGAATGAATATTGTTTTACCTGAAGCAAGTGATGAACGCATTCTTCGAGCTGTTGAAATTTTATTAATACGTCAAGTGGTTGATATTACCCTACTGGGTGATGCCACTGAAATTCTTAATTATAGTGCTTCTTTAGGCTTAGACATTCAACAAGCACACATTATTAATCCTACGACTTCTAACAAACTTCAGCAATACACTCAGACTTTTTATCAATTACGTCAACATAAGGGTATAACATTAGAGGCTGCTGCCGATGCTATGGCGGATGTCTCCTATTTTGCAACCATGATGGTTTATAGTGGTGATGCCGATGGTATGGTGTCTGGAGCCATTCATACAACAGGTGATACTATACGTCCCGCATTACAAATTATTAAAACACCTCCTGAAATATCCGTTGTTTCCAGTGTCTTTATCATGTGTTTTGATACCAAGGTACTGGTTTATGGTGATTGTGCAATTAACCCTGATCCAAATGCAGCACAATTAGCAGAAATTGCCATCAGTTCTTCAGAAACGGCTCGTTTATTTGGTATTGAACCTAAAGTGGCGATGTTATCTTATTCCACAGGTTCATCAGGTCAAGGGGCTGATGTTGATAAAGTACGTCAAGCAAGCCAAATTGCACAACAAAAGCGTCCTAATTTATTACTTGAAGGCCCCATTCAATATGATGCGGCTATTTCTCCTGATGTTGCAAAAACTAAATTACCCGATAGCACGATTGCAGGTCATGCCACAGTCTTTATTTTTCCTGATTTGAATACAGGTAATAATACTTATAAAGCCGTACAACGTTCCTCTGGAGCCATTGCCATAGGACCTATTATTCAGGGTTTAAATAAACCTGTGAATGATTTGAGTCGTGGCTGTCTTGTGCCTGATATTGTGAATACTGTCGCCATTACCGCTATTCAAGCTCAAACCTTACTCACTCATCAAAAAGAGCATTTATTATGAAGATTCTAGTGCTTAATTCGGGCAGTTCATCTTTAAAATACCAGTTATTTACGATTCATTCTGTAAAATGTGAATTAATATTCTCTGGCTTGATTGAACAAATTGGTGATTCTCAAATTCTCGATCATTCTCAAGCATTAGAAAAAATGATTCAGACATTGAAAGAAAAACAGCATCTTCAATCATTGACAGAACTCTCGGGTATTGGTCATCGAGTGGTTCATGGTGGTGAAGAATTTACCGCACCTGTGATTATTAATGAACAAGTGATTACCGCTATCGAAAAACTCTGCCCTTTAGCCCCTCTACATAATCCAGCAAATCTTATGGGGATTCAACTGGCTAGAAAAAAAGCTCCTAAAATTCTTCAAGTGGCCGTATTTGATACAGCTTTTCATCAGTCGATACCTGAACAAGCTTATCTATATGCCCTACCCTATTCTTTGTATGAACAACACAAAATAAGACGGTATGGTTTTCATGGTACATCACATCATTATGTCACTCAGCAAGCAAGCTTATACTTAAATAAGCCCCTCAACACACTCAAGTTAATATCCATCCATCTTGGTAATGGTGCTAGTGCCACGGCGATAAACAAAGGTCAGTCAATTGATACTTCTATGGGCATGACTCCCTTAGAAGGTTTGGTGATGGGGACTCGAAGCGGTGATATTGACCCTGCTATTCTATTTTATTTGAATCGTAAAACAGGTATGAATATTGATGAATTAGATACATTGCTCAATAAACAAAGTGGTTTAAAGGGTATTTGTGGTGAAAATGATATGCGCCGTATTATTGATCAAGCAGAACAAGGTGATCATACATCAACACTGGCGATAGATATATTTTGTTATCATATAAAAAAATATATTGGTGCTTATTTAGCAAGCCTTAATGGAGTAGATGCCATTATTTTTACAGGAGGTATTGGAGAAAACGCTCCTCTTATTCGTCAAATGGCGTGCGAAAACTTGAATAATCTGGGTATTAAAATGGATACTGAAAAAAATCAACAAAAAAATAAGGGAAATAGTATAGACATTCAACATCACTCTAGTCTCGTAAAAATATTAGTCATACCCACAGACGAAGAACTTGAGATTGCTGAACAAACCATCCAATTAATCAATAAAACCACTGATTAGTTGAAACTTAGCGTTCAATTAATGGACGTACACACATGATAGATAGTTTATGGCGATGCTTCTGTAGGTGTTAAATAAGTATGCCCATACGTACCTTTGCGAATATTCCAAAAAGCTAATTCTGGTAGACTAAAAAACATACCTCGACTGGACTCATATAAAGCATTCCCCCGATCCATAGGGAATGTAAATAAACTCATTACACCATGAATAGCTGCGTAAGAAAAATTAACCAAACCAAATACAGGGCGTGAAAGCACCTGCTCATCCGTAAAAAATAAAAAGGGAGTATCTTCTTTTCGTACTTCATACAATGTTGAAGACAACACATTACTTTCTCGTAACCAGATCATCAACGTATTATCAGGTTGCTCTTGATATAAATCCGCTAAATTTTTTAAACGACGAGAGGGAATAATATGTGTGTGTTTAATATCATATTCAGCCAGTATTTTTTGATAAAAAATAAAGGGGATAAAGGACAATGTTTCATTAGGTGGCAACCAAGCCCCTAATGATTTTTTGACTTCTAATGGGTTTTTAAAAGCACTATTAACCGATTCAATCAATGCTGTAGCACAATTATTATTGGTAATATGATAACGTAATTGTGTCTGTATTTGCTCTGTTTTTGTATGCTGTTGTATCTCAATTTTATGGGAAAGAGACTGTAATTCACTGACTTTAACAGGAAAATAATCTAATAAAATGGTGCCTGTACGTGAGGGAATGAGTGTTCCTGAACTGAGACGAACCACTTGTTGATGTTCTATGCCCTGATCCAATTCATAGAATCTTGCTCGGCTGGATTCTAATAATGACCAAGCAATTTCATAATGCTGTGTTTCTGCAAAAAATAATTTTCTTTGTGCTTGAGCTGTTTTTTTTACATGTTCATAAAGTGTTTCTAAAATTATTCTTTCTTCATCATCGATAGAAACAGATTTTACGGGTTCAGGAAAGGGATCAAGTGTCGTTAAATACCCTGTTGTTAAAGATAAAATAATCACTTGATACTTGGCTATTTGCAATAATAAGGCGGTTCCCTTATCGGGTCTGGAAGAATATAAAAGAGATAAAATAGAATGTTTTAACTGTTCTGAATATTGCTTTAATACTTCTTTTTCATGATGATTAAGAGGTGTTTCATTGGCTAATGGATAAAAAATACTCTCTGGATTTAATAGAGATGACTGCTCTAACACGTGCAATGCCGCCAGAAAATCCCATGTTTGTTGGATATGAGAAATGGTTTGTTCAGTACTGTGACTATTAAGAAAAAATATCTGTAATTGTAACTCTTTTTTGACTTGGCTGATGTTATCTTTTAAAAAAGACGGCGGTAAATCAGTCTTTAATTGTTTAATTGAATTCTCTAAATGTTGATTCTCTAAATCTATCTTGTCTAAAACACTGAATAAACCTAAGCGTGGAATTGTTAACACGTGATTTTGATGAATTAATTCATCAATTAACCGTTTATGAGCATCGCCTTCTTTGAGTGCCTGCAACGACTGTTGCTGTTCTATCAATAACTGGGTAAAGTGATTTTTTATTTTATAATAATCATCTGGTGTAAGCGATAAAGAAGCTAAATAAATGGATCGATTAAATAATTTATGATAGAAAAAAAAGAATTGTTGCCAAGAATCACGGACTAATAAAAAATGTCCATTAGGAAAAAACTGATAATGAAAGACATGCTCACCTATTCGTAAAGCAGTATGCCCACCTGCCGCTTCACCAATATTTGAATTAACGTAAATAAAATCTAATGATTCTTGTTGATGGGTATTAGCGTGGGATGAATTAACACCCATAAGAAAAAAACAAGCAAGAAGCTGGGAATAGAATATCCCAGCTTTAACGCTCAATATGGCACTATTATTTTTGATACGCCTGAAGAATGTTGGAATAATTAACATTAGAGGCAAGACGATTAAAATAAGGCAGTGTCTTAATATTATCTTGTGTCACACCTGCTTGACGTAAGCCTTCACCCATTGCGGTATAAGTAGTTTTCTCATTTTCCCAATCAGTAATACCATGATTTTGAGCAATAAAACTTATTTGATTTTGAAAATCAAAATTAGTCCCTTCTGTATTAACAAATGACACCGTTGCCGCAATTACATCATCTTGATAAAGACTGGCTGATTCTGTACTTTTTGTTTCGTTACCACCACCACTCGAACTTAAAATAGATTGAATAGAATCTGATGACTTACCACTAGAATAAGAAATAGAACAACCCGATATAAAACTTGAGCATAAAGCAATGATCAATGTACTACTAAAAAGCAAACGGTATGACATAATAAAGCCTCTTCTTTTATTAAATTTATTATCAATATATTGTAACAAAGTTTAACTTAATCAACTAAAGTTTTCTTTAAGGTATTTAATAATTTCATTGGATTCATACAGCCATGTGACATCACTGGTAGCATTCGCAATCCTTAAACAAGGCACTTTTAACTCTCCCCCACCATTAAGAAGCTCATCACGATGTTGTTGATTATGCTGTGCATCTAATAATTCAATCGTTAGGGATTGGCGTTTAATTTGTCGCCTAACTTTAATACAGAATGGGCAAGATTTGAATTGATATAAGGCTAAATTTTTAGTCTTTTGATCCATTTCATGTTGTTCTTGCTCAGAACGTTGAATCCCTTTAGGTGTTGTGAGTGTGTCCCATAATAAAATAATGGGTGCGATAAAAAAACGCAGGGTTTTAAAAAAATACCTAAAAAATAATTTCATTGATTAACCTAAAAAATATCTAAAGACAGAATTTTTGCATACTACACTAGATTAGCATTGAATACCAGAATTAGCTTTATCTTGCATCATGTTTATATGATTTAAAATTTTTTAACAAACTTATCCACAAGCTAAGTTTATGAATAACCATTAATTAATTATTTTTCTACCCGTATTGAAAAAGTTATCCACAGGCACCATATCCTTGTTATGATAATAATTTTAAGAGGTATAAGCAAATGAGAATGGATAAATTAACCAGTAAATTTCAACAAGCAATTGCAGATGCACAAAGTTTAGCCGTGGGGCGTGATCATCAAATTATTGAATCCATTCATGTCATGGTGGCATTATTGGATCAAGAAGGTGGAACGGTCAGACATTTACTCACTCAGTCTAATGTCAATATTCATTTATTACGTTCGCGTTTATCTCAAGCAATGGATCAAATGGCAAGTATTGAAGGGTTTTCAGGTGAGGTACAAATTTCTCCTGAATTAACGCGCTTATTTAACATGACGGATAAGCTCTCTCAACAGCGTCAGGATCAATTTATTTCCAGTGAACTTTTTATTCTAGCAGCGAGTAATGATAAGGGTCAGTTAGGTCAGATTTTGGTTGAGTTAGGGGCGAATAAAACCGTCATTGAGCAAGCTATTGATAAAATGCGAGGAGGTCAAAGCGTAAATGATGCCAATGCTGAAGAACAACGTCAGGCATTAGAAAAATATACCATTGATCTGACTGAACGTGCCGAACAAGGTAAACTTGATCCTGTGATTGGACGTGATGATGAAATTCGTCGTACTATTCAGGTTTTACAACGTCGTACAAAAAATAATCCTGTCTTAATTGGTGAACCGGGGGTTGGTAAAACGGCGATTATTGAAGGCTTGGCACAACGAATTATTAATGGTGAAGTCCCTGAGGGTTTAAGACATAAACGGATACTTTCTTTAGATATGGGATCACTCATTGCAGGGGCTAAATTCCGCGGTGAATTTGAAGAACGTCTTAAAGCCGTATTAAAAGACCTGTCCGCTCAAGAAGGCAGTATTATTCTCTTTATTGATGAATTGCATACAATGGTAGGTGCAGGTAAAGCAGAAGGCTCTATGGATGCAGGTAATATGCTTAAACCTGCTCTGGCACGAGGTGATTTACACTGTGTGGGTGCAACCACTTTAGATGAATATAGAGAATATCTGGAAAAAGATGCCGCTCTTGAACGCCGTTTTCAAAAAGTTTTGGTAGAAGAACCGACTCTCGAAGACACCATTGCTATTTTGCGTGGTTTAAAAGAAAAATATGAATTACATCATGGTATTGATATTACTGATCCAGCCATTGTAGCGGCAGCCAATTTATCACAACGCTATATTACGGAGCGTAAATTACCTGATAAAGCCATTGATTTGATTGATGAAGCAGGCAGTCGAATTCGTATGGAAATTGATTCTAAGCCAGAAAAAATGGACAAATTAGAACGCCGTATTATTCAATTTAAAATTGAACGTGAAGCCCTGAATAAAGAATCGGATGCCGCTTCAAAAAAACGCTTGAAGATCATTGAAGAAGAAATTGTGATTTTGGAAAAGGATTATTCAGAATTAGAAGAAATTTGGAAATCAGAAAAAGCAGCCGTGCAAGGTACTCAACATATTAAGGAGGCACTGGATCAGGCTCGTACTGATTTAGAAATGGCTCAACGAGCAGGTGATTTAGGACGCATGTCTGAATTGCAATACGGTAAAATTCCTGAACTGGAAAAACAGCTTGAAACGGCTTCTCAATTAGAACAAGTCGAGCAAACAGAATCGCCTAAATTATTAAGAAATTCGGTCACTGAAGAAGAAATTGCTGAAGTCGTGGCAAAATGGACAGGCATTCCTGTGTCTAAAATGTTAGAAGGTGAAAATGATAAGCTGTTACGTCTAGAAGATCAGCTACATGAGCGAGTGGTGGGACAAGATGAAGCGGTCACAGTCGTGGCAAATGCCATACGACGTTCTCGTGCGGGTTTATCTGATCCTAAGCGACCCAATGGCTCATTTTTATTTTTAGGTCCTACAGGCGTGGGTAAAACAGAATTGACCAAAGCACTGGCAGGTTTTCTCTTTGATACCGAAGAGTCTATGGTACGCTTAGATATGTCAGAATTTATGGAAAAACACGCAGTAGCTCGTTTAATTGGTGCACCTCCCGGTTATGTGGGTTATGAAGAAGGCGGTTATTTAACAGAAGCCGTCAGACGTAAGCCTTATTCTGTCATTTTATTAGATGAAGTTGAGAAAGCACATCCTGATATATTTAATATATTATTACAGGTATTGGATGATGGTCGTTTAACCGATGGTCAAGGACGTACCGTTGATTTTAGAAATACGGTGATTATTATGACTTCAAATTTAGGGTCACAAAAGATTCAGGAATTGAGTCAAAATAATGCTTCTCAATCAGTGGTTGATACAGAAGAGTCTTATCAGGTGATGAAATCTGAAGTAATGGAAGTGGTATCACAACATTTTCGTCCTGAATTTATTAATCGTATTGATGATGTGGTTGTGTTTCATCCATTGGGTAAAGAAGCCATTGCAAAAATTGCAAAAATTCAGATGCACGATTTACAGATACGTTTGCATGAACGTGATTTGGATTTAAAGGTATCTGATGAAGCAATGGCATACATCAGTGGTACAGGTTTTGATCCTGTCTACGGTGCTCGCCCATTAAAACGAGCCATACAACAATTATTAGAGAATCCTTTAGCACAAGAAATTTTGGCAGGAAAATTTGTATCGGGTGATACCATTTCTGTGACTCTTTTAAACGATGATCCTCAAGAACGCATGAGTTTTTCTAAGGGATAAGGTCAGTCGCTATTTATAAGCCTTGTCGATAAGGACGTTTACAACTTCTAGTGGTGTCAAATTCAATTATTTTTGTCACCACAAAGACCTCTAAAGGATCAACGCCTTCCATTTGTTCTTCTTCTTGATAAAAACCTTCGGCACGGATATAAACATCATCTTTAGGTTTTAAATTGAGATCTTTATAAGACGCAATTAATTCATCATAAATACCCTCTTCGGTGACATAATGTTTTTCTTGTGTTTTGCAATCAAAAAATTCAGCAATACCAGAAAAATAACGAAAATTACCATTATAACGTTGGCTAGGTGGCTGAGAAGATGAACAACTGATCAGCAATACTGTCGTAAAAAATAATAAGTATAATTTCATAGGATTTATTAAATAGCTGGAATTGGTATTATTCATGTACTTTATTATGTGTAGAATCAGTCGGCATTCCTGATGGAATAGTATTAGAACTGGCGGATGTTTGGGCAATAATGGCTTCTTTTTTGGTAATATATTCTTGTATTTTTTTGGCATGTTCCATATTGGGATCAAGTTCAACCGCCTGCTCCGCCATAGTTTTTGCCATCGAATATTTGGATTGGTGTAAGTAAGCAATACTTAAACCTGCAAATAATTTAGCGTTATTGGGATCCACAATGATGGCATTTTGATACGCATCAATTGCTTTTTTTGTTTTATTATTACTCAGGTATAAATTAGCCAAATTAGCATAAGCAGCTTTAGCATCTGGATTTTGTGTAATTTTTGTTAATAAAAAAGCTTCTTGTTTGGCAATATTGCTCTGACTTTCAGTCCATAAAGGGGCTTCTTTAGTAGAATTTTCGTGTATTGAATCAGGGTATGAATAAGCATTATTAGGTTCAGCCAATACTACTGAACTTAATAATGTAGATAACACCAAACTCTTTATTCCTATATTGGTCATAAATTTATTCATTTAAGTTTCTCAGTATTATTAATAGGCTATAAAAAAATTAAAAAAAACCTCTCTATCCAATAATGGAAGAGAGGCTTTTTAGGGTTAGCGATAAGATATATTATTTACTATACATCTTTTTCGCATCTTCTACTGCACTTTTTCTAATTTTCTTTTGCTTATCGGTCATTTTGTTCAGATACCATTTATGGTTTTCACTGTTCAAAACTTTATCAATTTCAGCATAAAGAGCAATGGCTTGGTCAGGATTCTTGGCTTCAGCATCCTTAGCAATTTTTTTAAGCTCAGGGATAAACTTATTATAGAAATGTTTAGCCACTTCATAAGTACCGTGCCAATGCGTAATATCAGGTGCCATCATAGATGCACCCATTCTCATACGACGACCTTCATGATGCCAAAGTTCAAAAAATATCCAATCAATTTTATTGCTGAATTTAGCAGGTTTTAATAAAGGTTTAGCCACCTTCATTAATGCAATAGAAGGTTTTGCAAATTTTTCAGTATATAAGTCAATAATGCCATCATATTGTATATAGAAGCTATCAACATAATCCTCGGTATGACAAGTAGAACAGACATCCTTCATACTATCACGACGTGCTTCCCAACCAATATTAGCACTGGGTGAACCCATTTTTTTATCTGTTATTTCGGGACGTACAGAAAGAGGCGGTCTATTATTCCACGAAATACGCAAGCCAACATTATGATTCACTTCTTGATTTCTTGTTGCACCCATGTGACAGGTTGAACAAGTAGGTCCTGTAAAGTAATCTTCACCAGGTACCCATTTAGGATTATCCATATTCATTTTATGTTTGTTGGCAGCATACTGAATACCATGCTTTGACTCTTCATAAATTTCACGTTGTGGATGATCAGGACCCATGTGACATTTACCACAAGTGAGTGGTTCACGAGCTTGTGCAACAGAGAATTCATGACGAGAGTGACAGGCACTACAAGCACCTTTAGAACCATCTGGATTGATACGACCAATACCAGTATTAGGCCATGTCGCAGGATCTAAAGCACCATCTTCATTGACTTTAACTTCAGAACCATGACACTGCCAACATCCTGTTACAGCAATTGCTGAATTACCTTCAGGAAAGCCTTCCGTCACCATAGCACTATTGCCTTCCACCACTTCTGCTAACAAATTATCTAACGAAGCCATAATACGACCTGCTTTAGCATGATGAGATTCATCAGTTTGTCTTACTTCTTTTTCGTGACAGTTTGAGCAGTCTTTTGGTGAAACGATAATAGAAATGAGTGTTTCTTCATTCTTTTTACCGTGCATATAGCCATCTTTATCGCCTTGATCGGCTGCATGACATTCATAACAACCAACTTTTGCACGGTAATGCTTGCTTGCACCCCATTGTTGAACAATACCCGGATTATTTTTTTTATGACATTTAATACATTGCTTTGATTCTTCAGAAAATTCTTGAGGTGCTTCTTTGACCGATGCACTGGCTGTATTTAATAGCATTGTAAAACACACTGTTATGAAAAATAGATACCATTTTTTCATATATTACCCCTTTTTTATCAATAATTTTTATATCCGACACTGAACACACAAACACTGTTGAAAATAACAACAATTAACTAAGAGGTCATCAAATAAACAATATTTATCATTTATAAAAATAATAGTTTTTTGACACTATACAGTCTATTCTATTATGATCGATGTTTAACACAGATTATTGATAGATGACTACCAAATTATAGAATTTGTGGTTCTGAATGTTGATTATTATAGTGTTATTATGAATAAATCTTCATTTAGTACTATTAAATGATTATACGTTTTAATTAATACTTTAATATAGGTAAAAACCCTAGTTTTATTAAGCTTTAAAATTTGTTTTGAGTATCTGAACTTACGTACCTATAATCACTATAAAAATAGAT
>JAGLFC010000004.1 GCA_023144715.1 Gammaproteobacteria bacterium
GCCACATCCAAATAAGGCACACTATAATCATGACATAATTGTAAAACCAGTTTATTTTTTTCTAACATCTATCTACTATCCATCCTAATAGCTTACTCTTTCGTCACAAGAATATCTTGCATAATTAAATACTGTAAATCTGAACCATAAAACATATTTAAGGCATCTTCTGGAGTACACACCACAGGTTCACCACGGCGGTTTAATGAGGTGTTTAAAACCACACCATTCCCTGTTAAAACTTCCACTTCTTTAATCAAGGCATAATAACGTGGATTAATCTTTTCTTTGACCGCATGAGCGCGGGCCGTCCCATCTTCATGCACCACTTCAGGCACACGTTCTGCCCAGCCATCATTCACTTCAAAGGTAAAGGTCATGAAGGGAGCAGGATGATCGGTTTTTAACATAAGAGGAGCAACGGTGTCTAACATACTCGGGCAAAAGGGTCGCCAGCGTTCACGAAATTTAATTTGCTCATTAATACGATCTGCCACACCGGGAATACTGGGGCAACCTAAAATACTACGTCCTCCCAATGCTCTAGGACCAAACTCCATACGCCCCTGAAACCAAGAAACAGGATTGCCATCGGCTAAAATTTTAGCAATGCTTTTAGGCACATCGGTAATTTGTGTAAACTGAACCTCAACCGCTTGCCCATCTTCTGTTTTATAATGCTCACAGGCGGTGATACATTGCTCATTGGTGAATTCAGGTCCTAGAAATACATGTTCCATTTTCTCTAGTTCAATCCCTCGTTGAGCAATGGTATAAGAAGCTGCTCCAATCGCTGTGCCTGCATCCGAAGCAGCAGGCTGAACAAAGAGTTCTTTCACCTCGTCACGAGCAATAATTTTTTGATTGAGTTTGACATTAAGAGCCGCCCCCCCTGCAAAGGCAATTTTACCTGTTTTTTTAATAATATCACCCAGATAATGATCCATTAATTGCAATGAAATGGTTTCAAATAATTTTTGCATGGAAGCCGCATAATCAATATAAGGATCATCAATGTCATCACCCTCACGTTTGGGTCCGAGCCAATCAATGAGTTTAGGGGAAAAATAATAACCCTTACCCTTTTCTTTATAACGTCTTAGACCAATCACATTAACCAATTCTGTGTTGACCTTAAAATCTTGACCATCAAAGGCAATTAAGCGTGAAAAATCATATTTATCAGGATTGCCATAAGGTGCCATCCCCATGACCTTAAATTCACCATCGAGCATTTCAAAGCCTAAAAATTCGGTGATGGCTCCATAAACACCTCCGAGTGAGTCAGGATCATAGAATTCTTTAATCTTATGAATCTTGCCATGTTCTCCATAACCAAAAAAGGTGGTCGCATATTCACCCTTACCATCAATCCCCATAATGGCTGTTTTTTCTTTAAAACCACTTAAATGATAAGCACTGCTGGCATGAGCCAAATGGTGTTCGACGGATTCAAATTGAATCTTATCCCATTGAATCCCCACACTGGCACACATATCTTTGATTTTAGTCACATAGCGACGATAACGACGGTTGCCATTAAATAAAGCATCTAAGGCACGATCAGGTGCATACCAATAACGTTTGGCATAATGCCAGCGGGCGGGTGTAGAAAGATCAATCTCAGCATAAGGCACCGCCACAATATCAATTTGATCGGCTGTAATTCCAGCATACTCAAGACAAAAACGAGTAGCTTCCAAAGGCATTTTACCTTTAGCATGTTTATCTCGCAGAAAACGTTCTTCTTCCGCTGCCGCCACTAATTTTCCATCAATAAACAATGCCGCAGAGGGATCGTGATTAAGAGAGCCCGATAAACCAAGAGTGATCAGTGGCACAAAGAATTCCTTGTATTAATGAAATAAAAAACATTCAGCACAGAATTTTGCCTGAATTAAAATTATAATCTTAGCATAATCTTAATGGACAATCAGGAAAACAAATGCCATTTACCCCCATTCATCTCGGTCCAGGACTGCTCATTAAAGCGGTATTACAAGGTAGTTTTAGTTTAATGGTGTTTGCTTGGTCGCAAATTATTATGGATATTCAACCGCTCATTGTGATGCTCAGTGGTATAGGACATCTTCATGGTTTTTCCCATACTTATTTAGGCGCAACACTCTTAGCCTTATTGTCTGCCCTTTCAGGTAGAAGCCTTTCTCTTTTTGGACTGAAAATAATGGGACTTGCTAATAAAGGTACTCAAATAACTTGGACGGTGGCATTTATCAGTGCCTTTATCGGCACGTATAGTCATGTAATACTTGATGCTATTATGCACAGTGATGTTGAACCTTACTTTCCTCTCACATTAAATAATCACCTTTTGGGACTGGTAAGCATAGAACAATTACACCAATGGTGTCTTTATAGTGGTTTAATAGGGATTATTATCTATTATAGTGTGTACTATTTTTTCCAAAAAAAAGATAAAAAATATTAAGTCATTTATAAATCTTTTATAAAATACTTTCTATTTAATGGAAAACATTATAAATTTAAGCTAAATCTATGGATTTTATTAACTTTATATTAAAATTTGTTAAGTTCTTATGGTTTTATTTATAATAATTGACTAGAATTGTGGCAATAGCTAATACATCACTTTCTGTTTTAATGTTTTATTCCAATAGATTTTAGAGATTAATATGAAAAAAATTAAAGTACTTTTTTCTTTAACAATATTTATTTTTTTACTCTTTTCACTGTCTGTTTTTGCAGAACAAGTGCCACAAAAAATTAAACCCGGACATCCACAACAATATACGGTAAAGAAAGATGATACCCTATGGGATATTGCTGGAATCTTTTTAACTGAGCCGTGGTATTGGCCCGATATATGGAAAACAAATCCCCATGTAAAAAATCCTCATCTTATTTATCCAGGTGATATGCTTAAACTCATTTATGTAGATGGTAGAGCCTATCTCACTCGTGTTGGTAAGCGTACCATTCGCCTCAGTCCTGAAGTTCAAATTGAAGAGCTTGACAGAGCTATTCCTACTATTCCATTAGATTTAATTGCCCCTTATTTAACAAAAAATCGTATTTTATATGCGGGTGAATATGCACAATTACCTTATATTGTAGGTACATTGGATCAACATATATCAGCAGGGGCTAATAATCTTATTTATGTAATGGGTATACCAGAAGATGATAATAGTGCTACTTATGGTATTTATAGACGTGGTGATGCCTATGTTGATCCGACTAATAGAAGAAAAGCATTAGGTTATGAAGCTGTTTATCTGGGTGAAGCTCGTATGGAAAGAAAGGGTAATCCTTCTACTTTATTTATTGAAAAATCTAAAGCTGAGATCCTTAAAGGACATAGAATTATCCCAATAGATAATGATAAAATGGTGAATGCTAATTTTCATCCTAAAGCCTCTTTATTACAACGTTCAGGGCAGATTATTGGCGTGTTAACGGTAGGCGTTCAACCAGGGGTTACCATGGTTGGAGATTCTGATGTTGTCATTATTGATGTTGGATTAAAAGAGGGTGTTGAAGTCGGTGATGTCTTTAATATTTACAAAAAAGGCCCTATAGTTGATGATCCTGTTCGTCCTAATAGACAGGTTAAATTACCGAACGAACTTAATGGTAATTTAATGGTTTTTCGCCCTTTTAATAATCTCAGTTATGCACTGATTATGGATGCTCAGTCCACTCTTAAAGTGGGTGATATTATCCAATCACCTTATTTAGACACTCATTAAAAAATTTATTGTTTAAATTCCCATATTCTATTCATTAAATATATGGGAAAATCTAAGCCTAACACCGACACAAAGGTATTTAAATCGCGGGAGTTATACATGGACGATCTCTCTTATTGGCTGGCATTACAAAAAGCATCTGGTATTGCTTCTGGCACTTTAAACCAACTTTTTGAACATTTCCCCAAACCCAGTGATTTATTTAATACTCCCCAAGCACTCAAATCACTGGATCTTACTCCAGCCCGTAGAACACATTTAGAAAAGGCTCTAAATGCTCCCGACTGGAAAATGGTTGAACAACAATTACAGTGGGCTGAAGCGGACGAAAATCATATCCTATTATTAACACAAGATAACTATCCAAATTTATTAAAAGAAATTTATTCACCTCCCCCTATATTATATGTTAAGGGACACGTCGAGGTTTTAAACAATATTCAACTGGCTATGGTGGGTAGTCGTAATCCAAGTATAGATGGTCATGAAACCGCTTGGCAATTTGCTCATCATTTGGCACAAAATGGTATGGTGATCACCAGTGGTATGGCATTAGGTATTGATGCCCAAAGTCATTATGGTGCTTTAAAGGCAGGAGGCAAGAGTATTGCTGTAGCAGGGACAGGATTGGATCGTATTTATCCTGCACGTCATAAAGAGTTAGCTTGGCAATTAATTGAACACGGAGCCATTGTATCAGAATATCCGCCGGGTAGTGGTCCTATGAAATACCATTTTCCTCAGCGTAATCGTATTATTAGTGGTTTAAGTGTGGGTACATTAGTTGTTGAAGCTGCTTTAAAAAGTGGTTCTCTTATTACCGCTCAAACTGCACTAGAACAAGCACGAGAGGTTTTTGCTATACCGGGATCTATTCATAACCCTCTTTCACGAGGCTGTCACCAACTCATTAAAAATGGAGCTAAACTGGTTGAAACTGCGGAAGATATTTTAGAAGAACTCTCTCACTTAGCACTTGCTTCACTGATAAAATCAAATAGTACAACAGACACTCAGAGTACAACAAATCCTTCTTCTACTATAGCAGAAAATACCCCCAAAAATTATTCTTTACTCCCCAAAGTTCAACAACAAATATTAAAACAAGTAGGTTTTACACCCATTTCAATTGATACCATCATTACTCGTACAAAATTATCAGCATCTGATGTTAATGCTAATCTTGTTGTTTTAGAGGTAGAGGATTTTATCCAAACTCATCCGGGTGGGTTAATTTCAAATAAATTGACTTAATAATATGATGAATGTATTCTTAAATTATAATGTCTATTTTTAGAAAAAAAGGATACAGAAGCAATGGCAACGTATGCAATTGGTGATCTTCAAGGTTGCTTAGATAATCTTAAATTATTACTTGAAAAAATTACTTTTAATCCTTCAAGAGACACACTTTGGTTTGTAGGTGATCTCGTTAATCGAGGCGATCAATCATTAGAAACATTACGTTTTATTAAGCAACTCGGTAAGAGTGCTATTGCTGTGTTAGGTAATCATGATCTGACTTTATTAGCCCTATGTGAGCATAATAAAAAAGTTAAGCATCACACCCTAGATGCAATTCTTCAAGCACCTGATAAAGAAGAGTTGATTCATTGGCTACGTCACCGTCCATTATTGCATCATGATCATACATTGGGTTATACAATGGTTCATGCGGGTTTAGCACCACAATGGGATTTAACAATGGCACAAAGCTATGCTCAAGAAGTCGAAGCCGTCTTACAGAGTCATCAATATTCAGATTTTATGGCGAATATGTTTGGTGATACTCCTAAAAAATGGAATGAGCAACTCACCGATTGGGAACGATTACGATTTATTACCAATAGTTTTACCCGAATGCGGTATTGTAGTCCTAAAGGCAAGCTTAATTTTAAAGATAAAGGACCTATAGGTACACAAAAAAAAGGACATTTACCTTGGTATCAAGTCAACAATAGAAAAAATTCTGAACTCAAAATTATTATAGGACACTGGTCTACCCTCTTTGGTCAAACCAATACGGCTAATGTGTTTGCGATTGACACAGGTTGTCTTTGGGGTGAAACATTAACCGCCATGCAACTTGATACTACTGAACCTGTGTATTATAACATTAAGTGCAAAAAACCATACTCATAAGATTATTTTGGCACATAAAAATAACTTTCCAATTGCTCTTTCGTCAATAAAAAGATTCCTTGACCACCCTGCTCAAATTCTAGCCAATAAAAAGGTAAATCAGGATAGCGTTGTTGTAAGGCATAATCACTATTACCCACTTCAACAATCAAAATACCTGTTGTAGTCAAATATTGAGCCGCTTGTTCTAACATAGGAATGACTAATTCAAGTCCATCCTGACCTGCGGCTAAACCAATCTCTGGTTCTGAATGAAATTCTTTAGGCATATTTGCCAAATCGTCTGCATCCACATAAGGCGGATTAGACACAATAATATCATATTGCTTTTCAGGAATATTCTTAAATAAATCAGACTCAATTAATGTGACTTGATCATGCAATTGATGTCGTTCTACATTTTTACGTGCCACTGCTAGAGCATCTTTAGAAATATCAACGGCATCAATAGAGGCATGAGGAAAGTAATAAGCATTGGCAATCGCAATGCAAGCACTGCCGGTACAGAGATCGAGGATATTTTCAACCTGTTCAGGATCAACCCAAGGTTCATAATGCTTTTGAATTAATTCAGCAATGGGGGAGCGCGGTACTAACACTCGTTCATCAATATAAAAAGACAAACCTGCAAACCAAGATTCTTGAGTTAAATATGCTGCTGGAATTTTTTCTTTAGCACGACGTAATAAAATATCAATCAGTGCTTTTTTTTCATCCACAGTGACGTGTGAAGAAAAATAAAGGGAATGAGTATCAGGTTCTAAATGCAGTGTATGTAACACGAGATAAGCGGCTTCATCAATGGCTGTGGTATTACCATGACCATAAAATAAATCAGATTGTTTAAAAAGACTTGCACCCCAACGAACAAAATCTGTAATCGTGTTTAATGATTCAAATAATGACTCTCTGCTGTATTCAATATTGGACACATTGATCCCTCTTGCTAAAACTTAATAAAAATACTGATTATAAGGACGGGTCAGCAAATAATCTAAAATAATTTTCTCGTGTAATTTTAGCAATATGCTCGACACTCACACCCCGTAATTCTGCTAAAAATTGTGCGGTATAGAGAACATAAGCAGGTTGATTGACTTTACCACGTTTAGGAACAGGTGCAAGATAGGGAGAATCGGTTTCAATTAAAAGGCGATCATCGGGTATGGTTTGAGCCACTGCTTGAAGCTCCTTAGCACTTTTAAAGGTGACAATGCCCGAAAAAGAAATGTAAAAACCTAACTCAAGGGCTTGTTGTGCAGTAGCTTGATCTTCTACAAAGCAGTGCATAATACCACCCACTTGTTCCGCGTGTTCTTCTTGAAGAAGACGAAGGGTATCATCACGAGCATCACGAGTGTGAATAATAAGAGGTTTGCCTGTGGCAATAGCGGTTTGAATATGAATTCTAAAACGCTCTCTTTGCCAAGAAAACTGTTGATTTAAAGGATCAGAACCAT
>JAGLFC010000040.1 GCA_023144715.1 Gammaproteobacteria bacterium
ATGGAAGGTCAAACCAACTATCCAGAAATGACCGCATGGAGACGTAATAATGCCGCTCACCCTATTGAGCAAACAGGTGGTAAATTACGTGAAATGATGCCTTGGATTACTGAAAATGCTTTAGTGGATAAAGATAAGAACTAAATTTTTTATTATCATAAAATTTTATCTCCAAAACAGCCTGCTTTATGCAGGCTGTTTTGTTTTTAGTGTTTATTATTAAAGGTTGTGTGGAAATTAAGTAAATTTATAGGATTATTCAAGATCGTATTTTCCGTCAGCCATTATTCATTATTTCCCAGTCAAATTCAGTAATATTTTTATCTTGCTTACTAAAACCTGTAAAATTCGATTTTCAATTCCTTTTTCTGTATTAAAACATCCTGTGTTTAATGAAATATTGATGACAGGATAGTGAGCCTTCCAGTCTCATTACTGATACACAGCCAAACCTTCAAAAAGGTAATTTTTTCATATTTTTTATAATAGTACCATGCTTATTGATGAGGGTTTTTATTTATGCTATTTTATAATTGCAAACATAAGACCTCAACGGTTATTGCCAGAAAATATACTGAGTATTTATTTTTAGTCTCTATATTCCCTATAGAGAGAAGAAATACCACTAAATATATTAAATTTAGTACAACATATAAGGAAAATAGTATAAAATCCATTTTTAGTTAAAAGATGGATTATTTATGTATGTGGAATGAATTATTAATTGCAGGTGCATTAATGTTGGTATTGGAAGGTTTACTTCCCATATTAAATCCAAAATTATTTAAAAAAATGATGTTTGATGCTTCACAAGTCGATGAAAAAACATTACGTTGGGGTGGTATGGTTACCATGATCATCGGTGCAATTGCTATTTATATGCTAAAAAATTAGAGAAATAACGATACTATGTTAAATAAAGATCGCTGGTTATTACCTGAAGGCATTCAGGAAGTTTTATCTCCCCATGCACTGACAATTGAAGCACAGCGTCGCTCTCTACTGGATCTCTATCAAACATGGGGCTATGATCTAGTTGAGCCACCTATGATTGATTTTTTGGATTCCTTATTAACAGGGACAGGACACGATTTACAATTAATGACCTTTACCTTGACGGATCAAATTTCAGGTAAATTACTGGGTGTGCGTGCTGATATGACCCCACAAATTGCACGTATTGATGCCCATCATATCAAAACAGAACAACCCACACGCTTTTGTTATATTGGTCAGGTGCTCAAAACTCGCTTAGAAGGCTTTTCACAATCACGCAGTCCCTTGCAAGTCGGTATTGAATTGTATGGACATAGTGCGCCAGACAGTGATATTGAAGTGTTATTGTTAATGAGTGAGACTCTTAAAACAGTGGGCTTAGATAACTTTCATATTGATTTAGGTCATGTGGGCATCTTCCGCTCTATGGCAAAGCAAGCAGGCTTAACAGCACCACAAGAAGAACTCTTATTTGATACCTTACAACGTAAGGCTGTCACTGATTTAAGTCTTTATCTGAATACTTTGGATATGAGTGATTTACAAAAACAAGAATTTATGTCATTAGTTGACCTCAATGGTGATATTTCCATTATTGATAAAGCACGTCAAATATTAAGCGGCGATGAAGTTCAGGCAGAATTAGATAATTTAGAAAGTATTGCTAAAGGCTTATTGGCTCGTTTGCCCCATCAAACACTTTATTTTGACTTGTCAGAATTACGGGGTTATAACTACCATACAGGTGTTGTATTTGCCGCTTATTTACCGGGACATGGTCAGGAGATTGCAAAAGGTGGGCGTTATGATGGCATTGGTGAAACTTTTGGACGCTCCAGAGCAGCAACGGGTTTTAGTACGGATTTAAGACATTTAACGTCGCTCTTATCTGCTCAAGTATCAACACAAGACGACGGACTTAATGAGCAAAATCAAGAAGCCATTTTTGCCCCTGCTGTGATCGATACAAAATTAATGAGCTTAGTGAATCAATTACGCCAGCAAGGTAAACGAGTGATTTCTGAATTGGCAGACTCTAATTCAGATGCTCATGCACTGGCATGTACTCATAAATTGAGTAATGACAGTGGTGAATGGCAAATTGTAACACTGTCATAAAATAAGACTGTACAATATAGTAAACTGATCAATAATCAATCAGTCAGATTTGAAAATTTTTTAATTTAATACTTTTAAAAACAATTATTGAGGATATTCAACATGGGAAAAAATGTCATCATCATCGGCTCACAATGGGGTGATGAAGGTAAGGGTAAGGTTGTTGACTTATTAACCGATAAAGCCGTTGCAGTCTCTCGCTTTCAAGGGGGTCATAATGCAGGTCATACCTTAGTGATTGACGGCAAAACAACCGTATTACACCTAATCCCCTCTGGTATCCTTAGAGATAATGTTCAATGCCTCATAGGTAATGGTGTTGTATTGGCAATGGATGCACTGGTTAAAGAACTCAAAGAATTACAACAGCAGGGCATTAATGCCAAAGAAAGAATGCTTATTAGTGAAGCCTGTCCATTAATTATGCCTTATCATGTGGCTCTCGATCAGGCACGTGAAATTGCTCGTGGCAAAAAAGCCATTGGTACAACAGGACGTGGCATTGGTCCTGCTTATGAAGATAAAGTCTCTCGCCGTGGCTTACGTGTCGGTGATTTACTCAATCCTGAACTCTTTGCCAGTAAATTAAAAGAAGTCATGGAATACCATAACTTTTCCCTTGAACATTATTACAAGGCAGATACGGTTGACTATCAAACGACATTAGATGAAGCTCTCAGCTATGCTGATGAAATTCGTCCTATGATTGCCGATGTGACGGATGTGTTACACACTTATCGTGAACAGGGTGAAAGTATTTTATTTGAAGGTGCTCAAGGGGCATTGTTGGATATTGACCATGGTACTTATCCTTATGTCACTTCATCCACCACAACAGCAGGCGGTGCTGCCAGTGGTTCAGGTGTTGGACCACAATATTTTGATTATATTTTAGGGATCACTAAGGCGTATACCACTCGTGTGGGTTCAGGTCCATTTCCAACTGAATTATTTGATGAAATTGGTCAATATTTGGGTGAGAAAGGTCATGAGTTTGGTGCCACAACAGGGCGTGAACGTCGTTGTGGTTGGTTAGATATTGTCTCACTCAAGCGTTCTAATCAGATCAATAGCGTCACGGGTATGTGTATTACCAAGTTAGATGTTTTAGATGGTTTAGAAACACTTAAAATTTGTACCGCTTATGAGTTAGACGGTAAACACATCAGTGTACCGCCCATTGGTGCGGATCTGTATGATAATTGTGTGCCTGTTTATGAAGAAATGCCGGGTTGGTCTGAATCAACCGTGGGGGCTCCATCTTATGATTCACTGCCTGATAATGCGAAAGCCTATTTAAAACGTATTGAAGCATTAACCAACACACCTGTTGATATTATTTCAACAGGGCCTGATCGTGATGAAACGATTATTTTAAAACACCCATTTGAATAAATGGTTTAATGACAGGTTATCCATAGACATTATGAATGTCTCGCCTGTCATTCACACTCAAGGAAAAATATGAGTCGTAAATCTGCTAAAACCTCTAATACAACCGATCCCTTTGCCAAACGTGAAGCAAAGAATTATGAAAATCCTATCCCAAGTCGTGAATTTATTCTCGAACTTTTGGCGGAACAGCCGGAACTGATCAACCGATTTAAAATAGAAAAACTGCTTAACTTACGTGACGCGGATCAAAAAGAAGGTTTAAGACGCAGATTGCGTGCTATGGAACGTGATGGACAATTGTATTTTAATCGTCAAAAAAACTATGAGCTGATTTCTGAACTAGAAGTCTTAGAAGGCATTGTTTCAGCACATCCTGATGGTTTTGGCTTTGTCTTAGCAGAAGACGGAGGTGGTGATTTATTTCTGGGTATGCGTGATATGCGCCGTGTCTTTCATGGGGATCGCGTACAGGTGCGTTTAGCAGGTACTGATCGCAAAGGACGACGTGAAGGTTCACTCGTTAAAGTACTTGAAAGCAATACCAATACGGTTGTCGGTCAACTCGAAGATCGTGAAGGCATTTTGATGGTTGTGCCTGATCATAAACGTATTAATCATGATGTGGTGGTGGCGAAAGAACACACTTATGGTGCTGAAATTGGGCAAATGGTGATGATTGAAATTTTACATCATCCGACCCAATTTCAACGGGCTAAAGGTCGTGTTATCCAAAATTTAGGCAGTCACATGGAAGCGGGTCAAGAAATTGATGTCGCGATTCGTAGCTATGATATTCCGCATGAATGGCCGATGATGCTTGAAGCAGAAGTTGCTGATCTAGAACCTTCTGTACCACAAAAAAGTAAAGAAGGTCGTAAAGATTTTCGAGATCATTTTTTACTGACTATTGATGGATCGGATGCCAAAGATTTTGATGATGCAGTCTTTTGTCGGCGTGTCCGCTCAGGTAAAAATAAGGGATCATGGCTTTTATGGGTCGCAATTGCGGATGTTTCTGCTTATGTCGAACGCGGTACAGCATTAGATGCAGAAGCAAAACGCCGCGGTACTTCAGTTTATTTTCCTGGTCGAGTTGTACCGATGTTACCAGAAATATTATCCAATGGTTTATGCTCCATAAATCCTGACGTTGATCGTTTGGCAATGGTCTGTGAAATGACCATTTCACCCAAAGGCGTGGTCGAGAAATATCGTTTTAGTGAAGGTTTAATGCGTTCTCATGCTCGCCTAACATACAATCAAGTTGCAGCAATGGTCTTGGATGGTGATGCAGAACTGTGTGAACAATATGCCGATCTTTTACCACATTTACATGAATTGTATCAACTTTATAAAGCCTTAGCCAAAAAGCGTCACCAACGCGGTGCAATTGATTTTGAAACGGTTGAAACACAGATTGTTTTTGGCGACGATAAAAAAATTGAAAAATTAGCCCCCATTATTCGCAATGAAGCACATCGAGTGATTGAAGAATGTATGTTAGCGGCGAATGTGAGTGCTGCTAATTTCTTATTAAAAAATAAAATAGCTGCTCTATATCGTAATCATAAGGGGCCTTCAGAAGAAAAACTCAAAGCATTAAAAGAATTTCTTTCTCCCTTAGGATTGGTGCTTCGTGGTGGTGACGAACCTCAAGCAAAAGACTATTCTAAATTACTGAATGAAATTAAAGAACGTCCTGATTTTGAAATTTTACAAACAGTGATGTTACGGAGTTTATCACAGGCTGTTTATGAAGCTGAAAATGTAGGACATTTTGGTCTGTCTTATGATGCGTATGCTCACTTTACATCGCCTATACGCCGTTATCCTGATTTATTAGTGCATCGTGCTATTAAGCATATTGTCCGCAAAAAGAAAGCCACTACTTATCAATATACTCAAGAACAGATGTCTGATCTCGGTCAGCATTGTTCAGTGACAGAACGCCGTGCCGATGATGCAACTCGTGATGCCACTGATTGGCTAAAATGTGAGTATATGCTGGATAAGGTGGGTGAAAAATTTGATGGCATTATCAGCACCGTGACTGGCTTTGGTCTCTTTGTGATTTTGGATGATATTCATGTTGAAGGCTTAATTCATATCACCGCTTTAAAAGATGATTATTATCAGTTTGATAAAATGAATCATATTATGAAGGGTGAGCGTACAGGAAAAACCTATAAGCTGGGTGATAAAATTTCCATTCAAGTAGCAGCGGTCAGCCTTGATGAACGTAAAATTGATTTTGCTTTGCAACAGGAAGTATTATTAAAATCTAAGCAAAAAAGCAAACATAAAAAGAAAGGTAAATCTAAAAATAAGCCTAAGGAAAAATCAGATATTAAGACCAATAGCCATAGTAAAAAAGAAGAAAAAAATAAGCCTAAGAAAAAACATAAAAGTAGAAGACGGCGATGGATGGACTAATTTTTGGCTTACATGCGGTTAAATCAGCACTGAATTATTGTTCTTCTGATATTGACGATCAACAAGAAAAAGAACAAAAAAATGTGTCTATTGTTTTTGTGGATCGTTCCAGAAAAGATAATCGTGTCAATGCGATTATAAAATTGGCGAAAAAAAAATCCATTCAAGTTTCTTTGGTACAGAGAAAAAAACTGGATGAAATGGTACAGGGCAATCACCAAGGCGTTGTGGCTCAAGGTAATGTACCCGAAGTCAAATCAGAGCAATTTTTAGATGAATTATTAGATTCACTGGAGCAAGATCCCTTTTTATTAATTTTAGATGGGGTGCAAGATCCTCATAATTTGGGTGCTTGCTTACGCACAGCTGATGCGGCAGGTGTTCACGCTATTATTGTGCCTAAAGATCGTTCTGTTTCTCTCACACCCACGGTCAGAAAAGTTGCCTGTGGTGCTGATCAGAATGTACCACTGATTCAAGTGACCAATCTTGCTCGAACCATAAAATTATTAAAAACGTATCAAATTTGGGTGATTGGTACTGCGGGTGAAACAGAGTCTACTCTTTACCAAAGTCAATTAAAGGGATCTCTGGCTTTAGTCATGGGTACAGAAGGGAAGGGGATGCGCCGTTTAACCCGAGAAAATTGTGATGCTCTGGTAAAGATACCGATGCTAGGCAGTGTTGAAAGTTTAAATGTCTCAGTAGCAACAGGTATTTGTTTATTTGAAGCCGTGCGTCAAAGGAAAGAATCATGCTAAAAATACGCATATCAGGTTCAGAAAGTGAGCTAAAAAAAGTAGCTCATAAAGCAGAAAATTCTTCCATTCAACGCTTTAACAGAGGCCATGGAAAAACAAGTTTTGCTATTGATATTCAAATCAGTGTTGAAGATTTTGTAAATAATCTTAATCTCAGTAGTGATAATCAATTTTCAAATCACAATAATATGTGTAACGCCCAAAAAATTCAAACGGAACTAGAATCTTTATTAGTAGAATTATCAGCAAAATAATCACTAAAATCAGATTATTTAGAAATCCCTTACTCTAAGGGATTTATTGTAAATAGAATTATTTTTCTATATACTGAAAACACTTAATAAATAATCAAGGAATCTATTCTATGTCTAATTTAACTAACATTCTAGGAAGTTTAATACAATCTGGATTATCTTCTTCTAGTACCCAAAGAATGCAAAATACTTTAGGAGCAGGTGGTCAATCTTCTTCTGGAGGAATATCAGATATTTTAGGAAGCTTGATGGGTGGTAATTCTAAGCAATCAGGTTCAGCAGGTAGCAGTCCAGCAGGTGGTCTAGGCTCTTTACTCAGTGGCGCTCTTGGTCAAATGAGTTCATTGGGTAATAACAAGGTTGCAGCAGGTGGCTTAGGTGCTTTAATGGGATCGCTTCTTGGTGGTGGTGGTGATTCTGCGAAGGGTGCGATGGGTGGTGGTGTAATGGCAATGCTAGCATCACTTGCTTTTTCTTCTTTACGAGGAAAAGATGATGCTCCTACTGCTACTCAAACTAAAATTCCTGTAGGCTTATTAGAAGATCCAACTGATGAAGAAAAAGCAGAAGTAGAAAATGAGGCTGGATTAACCATCAGAGCAATGTTAAATGCAGCCAAAGCTGATGGACAAATTGATCCTGAAGAAATGCAACGCATCGTAGGTAAATTACAGGAAGGTGGCATAGATGATGAAGAACGTCAGCTATTACAAGACGAAATTCAAAAGCCATTTGATTTAGACGGTTTAGTTAAAGCAGTGGGGAATAATTCTCAGCTTGCTGCACAAGTTTATATTGCCTCGTTACTTGCCATTGAAATTGATACAGATGCAGAACGTCAATATGTAAAAAACTTGGCCACAGGTTTAAATTTATCTGATCAAACAGTTTCTAATATTAAGATGGCAATGGGTATTTCTTAATTTAAAAAGTCAGTAGTGGATTAATTGGATGAATATTAGATATTGATATATAATTCAAAAAATTAATCCATTTTTTAAAAAAGAAGTAATAAATAAATAAAGTTAGTCTGTTATTATATGCTCATATAGTATAAAATTGATATTTATCAATTATAGTGGGTATGGATAACTTGATGCAACAAAAAATTAGTTCGGATACAACACGAAAAAAAAAAGTAGTGGATTTACATGTTATAAAAGTGGCATGTAATGAATGTAGTTTGCATCAATTGTGTTTGCCACGTTCGATCAGTGGTACTGATTTAGAAAAGCTTGATGATATTATTGAGCGTAAAAAACCACTCAAGCGCAATGATCATCTTTTTCAAGTAGGCAGTACCTTTCAATCTATTTATGTGGTACGTTCAGGATCACTTAAAACTTATTCACCCACGGTAGACGGTCAAGAACAAGTCACGGGTTTTCATCTCCCAGGAGAATTATTGGGATTGGATGCGATAGGTAAAGGACACCATCCCTGTGCTGCTAAAGCTTTAGAAATGACCAGTGTGTGTGAAGTACCTTTTGTTAACTTAGAAAAACTGACACAAGAACTACCCACCTTACAACATCAATTATTACGTTTAATGAGTAAAGAAATTTTTGATGATCAGGAATTAATGTTATTATTAGGTAAAAAGACTGCCGAAGCACGTCTTTCTGCCTTTCTTTTAAGCATCTCTTTGCGTTTTAAACAACGTGGTTTTTCTTGCAGTGAATTTTATCTCAGCATGTCACGCAATGATATTGCAAATTATTTAGGACTTGCCGTTGAAACAGTCAGTCGTATGTTTACTCGTTTTCAAGAAGACGGTTTGATCAGTGCCGAACGCAAGCATATTATTATTAAGAATAGAGATGATTTGCAAAAAATTGCAGGTATTAATGAGTATTGTACCGATCAAACCAAAAAAGATTCTCAAGCCGTACTCTAATTTTTATCAAGTTGCTTTTGATTTATGGGAATTGGAATAAAATTTTATAATGGTGTTGGATAAATGCTCAGGTGTAATGGGCTTAGTAATAAAATCATCCATACCCGCATTTAGACACGCTGTTTTATCATCTTGTGTGGCATTAGCGGTTAGAGCGATGATAGGGATATGTTGACCTTTTGGTTCACGCTCTCGCCAGTTTAGTGTGGCATCAATACCATTCATAACAGGCATGTGCATATCCATAAATGCAATATCATAGTGATTATTCAGTAACTCTTCAACTGCAAGTACACCATCTTTAACTCGTTTTGTAGTATGACCAAAATTATGTAAAAAGCTACTTAATACCATTGCATTAATATCTTCATCTTCGGCAATTAAAATAGTCAAAGAAATATCACTTAAATCACTGCATGTTATTTTATGTTCAGGCATAAAATTAGGGACGAGTTGTGTCAGAAACTCATTGGCTAATTGTTCAAAATTAATGGGTTTATTAATACAACCATCAAATAAAGAATAAGCATATTTCTGTTCTGCCATATCTTTATTCAAATAACTTAAAAATATTTTTTTTGGTTGTGACTCAGGACTAAGCTTTAATAAATTAATATTTTGATTTAATTGAGTGGGTAAATTTTTATCACGTTCGGCAGATAATATCAATAAATCAAAGGCTTGTTGAGAATTACATAGCCCGTTAAGCACATCAGCCTCTGAATCAAAACGTTGAAGAGTAAAACCAAAAAATTGACAATAATTTTTTATTGTCTCATAAAGTGAATCATTATGAATTAACAGTGCTATTTTTATCTTTTTACTTTTTTTATCACAAAATAATGCCGAATAAGTGTCTTTAAATTCAGAATTCTTTTCAATGGGTAAGCTAAGAATAAACCAAAAATGACTGCCTGATCCTAACGTACTTTTTAGACCAATGGTACCTCCCATTTTTTCAACTAATTGCTTGGATATCGTGGTACCTAAACCTGTACCACCAAATTTGTGAATTTGTAAATCTTCTGCTTGAGCAAAACTATCAAAAATATGATTCTGTTGTTCTTCACTGATACCAATTCCTGTATCTATAATATCAAAACGTAGAGTAATGATAGGCTTACTCGAAGCAAAGTGATTAAGTTCAGGTGTTTTTTCTGGAGTGACTTTTAATATAATTTCTCCTTTTTTAGTAAACTTTATTGCATTACCTAATAAATTAAATAAAATTTGTTTAATACGCTGATAATCACCGATAACAGAGGTAGGCAGTTCTGGATCAATATAAACAATAAGATCAAGTGCGTGACACTCTGCATTAGGAGAAAGTACTGTTACCACTTCATTAACAGTATGATGTAAATCAAAGGCTGAATTTTGTAAATAAAGTTTATTGGCTTCGATTTTAGAAAAGTCTAAAATATCATCAATTAAAGCATGTAATGATTTTGATGCGTCAAGCAAAGGTTTGATATATTCTTTTTGCTGTTTATCAGGATTGGTTCTTTGTAATAAATGTGCCATACCAATAATGCCACTCATGGGTGTGCGTATTTCATGACTCATGGTGGCTAAAAAATTACTTTTTGCCCGAGTAGCAAGTTCAGCTGCTTGTTTGGCATCTCGTAACTGTCTAAGCATTGAATGTAAGTAAAGTGGCATGGTAATAAGAAGAAACATCTGAGCAAAAGAGCCTAGAGTATTATTGCTCCATTTACCGTCTATGATTAAAATATAATTGTATTGTATAAGCACTAAAGCAACCGCGGTAAATAAATAGCGAGAACCATAGCGAGTACCATAGGCAATATAAAGCCAAATATAAATCATAATAAATTCACTATCACCCCAGCCTGTTAGGGTAATAATATATGTGGTGCAACACATATCAAAACATAAAGTAATATAACGGCGAATATTGCTATCAGGATTACGAAAAATATCAGCACCCAGTAATAAGGTGACAATAAAAAAAAATGAAGCAAAGGTATTGTATTCATGTTCGGTAAGACTAAATTCACCGCCAGACTTCCCTAGCCATACATACAGTGCAATAAAGAGTCCAAGGCTTAAACGAATAACTGCGGAATAAAAATCTTTTGATTGTCTTATTGTATAAAGAGAATGTATTGTCATAAAGAATATTGTTTTATAAGTTTTTTTAGTTAATTATTGTAAATTAAGAAAAAATTGAATAGGATCACGTTTATTATTTTTCAGTGTAACATAAAAGATCATAAAACCAATGAGTATTACCGCAGAAACCAAATGCAGTTATTGTTTTAAGACAATTTGTTGTCAGTACATCACGCAACAAATAGATAGCCCAAAGAAAAAAGCTGATTTTCAAGTGATGCTTTGGCAAATTGCTCATGCGAATGTCGAATTTTATAAAGATGAAGATGGTTGGTTTTTAATGTTTATTACTCCCTGTGAGCAACTAGAGGCAACAGGTGGTTGTGCTATCTATAATCAACGCCCTGATATTTGCCGTGAATATGATAATGATTATTGTGAATATGATGCATCTGCCGAAGAAAATTTTGAATTATATTTTAAGACCTATGATGAATTATTGAGTTATTGTCGCAAACGCTTTAAAAAATGGGATAAGAAAAAATAATTATCCGTCTTCAAAGTCAACTACCCACTGAGCTAA
>JAGLFC010000041.1 GCA_023144715.1 Gammaproteobacteria bacterium
TACCTAAATTATTGAGAAATATTCTATGTTAATTTTAAGTGAAGTGTTAATTCAAAATCATCAATTAGAGTCTTACTCTGATCTTATTCAATTGATTCAGAGTAAAGCACTTGAGGGAGAAATGTTTTTTGATATTGATATAAAGCCCCCCTACCCTGATACACCTGATGAATGGGAAACCGATCTCGAAGCTAAATTTACCAGCCCCACTCAATAAATTAACCGTATTTTGGAGTCAGTATGTTTTGGAGTGAAGAAGAAAGCCCTGATAAATTTATCGTGCCAGATACTATTATTGATCTGTCATTTAAAGTATCTTGTAAGCAGATTAAACTGGATCATGCGTGGTCACTCACTGAGGCTTTAAGTCAGTTATTGCCTTGGTTTAAAGAAGATCCTCAATGTGCTATACATCATATCTATATTCCACAGTCTGGCAATGGTTGGGCTCGTTCTGATAATCTTGAAGGCAAGCATGATGATCAAATTCATTTATCGCGCCGTACTCGTTTTAAAATTCGCATTCCCAGAAGTCGATTAGCTCAAGCTCAATCCATCAACGGTCAAAGCATTATGGTGGATAACAATAAGCTCACTTTTGGTGCATCTGATATTCATTTACTCAGTTCCATGACCACCATTGTTGCACGTCATGTTTATATTCCTGATACCGATAATGACGAAGAGACTTTTTTAAAACAGGCTCAACAGCAAATTAATGCACTGGATATACAAGTCAGAAAAATGTTATGTGGAAAAACCCATCAACTCAACACCTCTATGGGTTCAATAAAAACTCGTAGTTTAATGATTGCTGATATATCACCAGAAGAATCACTCCACTTACAAGAACATGGAGTTGGTGATTATTATAGTTATGGCTGTGGCATTTTTATCCCTCAAAAAGGTATTAGCTCGGGTATGGCAACAGAATAATGAACTCTATCTCTTTTTGGGGGTGTCTTTTATTTTTAACTAAAGATATTATTTATCTCTTTAGACTGTATTTATAAACGTTTTACACACAATAATCTATAAACTAACGGAGCAAATTCAATGGCTATTACTTTTGACGGTAAAGAGATAGAACTAACCCCCAATGGATATCTTGTTGATATTACTGATTGGAGCGAAGGCTTGGCAGCACAAATGGCAGCTGAAGAAGATATTGAATTAACAGATAAGCATTGGGATCTGATAAACTTCCTACGTGATCAGTTTATTAATAATGGTGGAAAGAACCCTAATACTCGTGCTTTAATTAAAGAAATGGGTGCCGCTTGGGGTGAGAAAATTGGCTCTAAAGATTTATATAACTTATTTCCACAAGATCCTAGTAAGCAAGGCGGTCGTATTTCTGGTTTACCCGAAAGTAAGCGTAAAGGCGGTTACTAAACCTCTGTCTTTATAAAGATACTACCCATTATAGATATAGTATATCAGTATTTTCTAAGATATATTATATCAAATTTATTGGCTTTTACTGACTAATTAATCCGTTTATTGGAGATGCAACACAATGAGTACTAAAGCAGAATTAATCAAAGAATTAATTGATATGCAAACTAAATTCATCAAATTTGAACATGAAAATGGTATGCACCCAGATGACTATTATAATCCTGGTGCGGGTCATGAACTAGAGACATACAAAGATGATTTTATGAACAAGGCTATTCAAGTTTTAGATATGGCTCATGAAGAAAAAGATTCTTCTTGGAAGCGTTAATTCTAAAGATTTTTTGCTAAATAAGGTCGCTTTTGCGGCCTTTTTTATGTCTGTTTCGTGCTTTTCAAGTATGAGTAAATGAGTACTTTTAAATCGTAGATTTTTGAGCAATAAAAGTGGCTCGTTTAGGAGCTGGATGCCCTTCTATCGTTTTATTCTGATCCTTAACATCCAGAAAATCGGTCAATGATTCATAGGTCATCCATGAGGTACTGCGTTGCTCTTCAATAGAGGTTTGATTCACATCAATCACTTTGACCTGTTCAAAACCACAGCGCTGTAACCATACGATCATAGTCTCAACACTGGGTAAAAACCAAACATTACGCATTTTTGCATAACGACCTTCTGGAACTAATACTTCACCTTTTTCACCCTCAATCACCAAGGTTTCCAACACCAATTCACCACCTTTACGTAAGACACTTTTTAATTGTAATAAATGATCCATCGGAGAACGTCGATGATAAAAAACCCCCATTGAAAACACCGTATCAAAAGCAGCAATATTGTCACTTAAACCTTCAATACCCATCGGTAATAAATACACAGGCTTTACTCCCATAAAATGCTTAATGGCTTGAAACTGCATCCAAAACAACCAAGACGGATCAATACCAATTACCAGCCTTGCACCTGCTCCATACATTCGCCAGCAATGGTAGCCATTACCACAGCCCACATCTAAGACCAAACGTTTATTTAAGGGTGAAATGTGATCTTTAATACGATTCCATTTCCAATCCGAATGCCATTCACAATCAATCAAGAGGTCATTAATTTGATAAGGCCCTTTACGCCAAGGTGATAACCGTTTAAGGGTTTGTTCTAATTGCCATTCATCAATATCAGTGATGGTATGAATCTGTAAATTATCCGTCTTGAAATCGATTTGGCAGGACTCTATGGAAGGCAGTGATTCAAGTGCGTTATTCCAACGCTCATAATCACCATGATGTTTTGCATTCAATGTATCCAGTAATTCTGGTAATTGTAATGACCATTTTTCTAATGCGGTATTGTGCATGGCTTGGTAAAGATCAGAGTAGTCAGTCATCATATTATTTTATAGCAATCAGTGAAGAAAAGTTAAAACATTGAAACCATTGTTCAACGTGTTTAAAACCTGTCTCTTTTAAACGGTTTTTATGTGTCGCAAGTGTTTCAGGCAAGAGTACATTTTCAAGTGTTTGTCTTTTTTGACTGATTTCTAACTCACTATAGCCATTTGCTTTTTTAAAAAAATGGTGCATATCAATCAATAATTGTTGCTGATCCTGATCGGTATAATTTAATTTTTCAGATAAAATTAAAATACCGCCTGATTTCATGCCTTGATAAATTCTTTTCAGCAAGGCAGAACGCTCCTTAGGAGCAATAAATTGTAAGGTAAAATTCATCACGACTATAGAGGCATTTTTTATCGTAATATGTTCAATATCAGACTCCATTAATTCAATACAATTCAGGTGTTTTTGTGGTAATAAATTTTTTGCCTTATTTAACATCGCCGTGGAGTTATCAACAGCAATAATTTTGACTGAGCGATCATGAATGGACTCAGCCATTGATAATGCTGATGCTCCAAGAGAACAACCCAAATCATAACAATAGGTATTGGGCTGAAAAAATTCAGCGGATAAAATGCCTGTCATAGCAACAATACTGGCATAACCGGGTACAGAACGATTGATCATATCAGGAAAGACTTTCGCCACACGTTCATCAAAATTAAAATCAACCAGTTTATCCAACGGTTTGGAATAAAGAGTATCTAACTCTGACTGACGATCACTCAACGTAATTCTGCCCATAAATCATGTTCATTATGATCAATGATGGTCACATCAATAAAATCACCCAAGTGTAAACCCTCAAATTGTAATTCTCCTGCCTCTTCTGAGGCTTCGATAAATACCAAACCATCCACATCAGGTGCATCTGCTGCACTACGCGCCACAATACCTTTATCATCCATGGTATCAATAATCACACGCATAGATTGCCCTACTTTATTCTGTAATTTTTTAAAGCTAATCTCTGACTGCACACTCATTAGGCGTTCCAAACGCTGTTCTTTTATGGCTTCTGGCACAGGATCAGCCAATTCATTGGCAACAGCCCCTTCAACAGGTGAATATTTAAACGCACCCACCCGATCAAATTGTATTTCTTCTACAAAACTTAATAAATTCTCAAAATCTTCTTCTGTTTCACCCGGAAAACCGACAATAAACGTTGTACGCAAGGTAATGTCTGGGCAAATTTCTCGCCAATGAGCAATACGCTTTAACATATTTTCTGTATTCGCAGGACGTTTCATGGCTTTAAGAATATGAGGCGATGAATGTTGTAAGGGAATATCCAGATAAGGCAAAATTTTACCTTCCGCCATCAACGGTATCACATCATCCACATGAGGATAAGGATACACATAATGCAAACGCACCCAAGCATCTAACTCCCCGAGTGCCGCCACAAATTCTTTAAAACGAGTTTTAACAGGCTTACCCTGATGAAAGCCCATTTGATATTTAACATCCACGCCATAAGCAGACGTATCTTGTGACACCACTAATAATTCTCGTACCCCTGCATGAACCAGA
>JAGLFC010000042.1 GCA_023144715.1 Gammaproteobacteria bacterium
TCTTGCAAGACATCACCAATAGGACGACTGACTAACTTTCCTCGTAAAGAAGGAATAATACAAAAACTACAACTATGATTACAGCCTTCGGATATTTTTAAATACGCATAATGGCGAGGAGTGAGCTTAATACCCCCTTCTGGGATCAAACTAGTATAAGGATCGTGTTCGGGTGGCAGATGCTCATGTATTGCATTCATGACTTCTTCAAGTGCATGAGGCCCTGTGACCGCTAACACATTAGGATGCGTTTCTTTCACAATATCGCCCTTGCCTCCTAGACAGCCTGTGACAATGACTTTACCATTTTCATTGAGTGCTTCACCAATCGCATCGAGGGATTCTTCAACAGCCGCATCAATAAATCCACAGGTATTGACCACGACCATATCTGCATTTTGATAAGAATCGCCAATATCATAACCCTCAGCCCTTAAACGAGTCAGTATTTGTTCTGAATCCACCAATGCTTTAGGGCATCCCAAGCTAATAAAACCAATTTTATGTACAGCCATTTTAATCCTGATAGCAACTATTTAAAATAGAGCTATTATAGCAATTTTAATGGCTCAGTGGATATGCTATTATCTGGTATTCACTTTTTTATATTGTAAGGAACATAAATGAGAACATTACTTTTATTAACCGCTACCGCAGGTTTATTGTTATCAGGCTGTAGTCGTGATTATACCCCTGCTGCCAATGCAACAGGTGAAGATATTTTTAAAGGGGCTTGTTTGGAATGTCATGAAGCTATTGAAGGCAAAGAGGCTATTTTTTATGAAATTACCAGTGCTGATAGAAATGCTGAGTTTTTTGCTAATAAGATTAGTTCTGGTAGTTTGATCATGCCCAAATTTCCTAATATTACTGGCGATAGTCTAAAAGCAGTGAGCCAATATGCTTTTGAGCATTCAATTGATAAATAAGTTATTTTTTGGTTTTTTTGTGATAAATTTCACTATTTTATAACCTTTATAGTCCTTTTCAGCTTGATAATATTATTATATCCCTTATTATTAAGTTAAGGATTAAAAATAACCTTACCCTTTCAAAAAATAAAAGTTGTCGTCTATATGAATATGAATAAAGAGCTTGAAAATTTAATTTCTGAAATACCTGTATTCAATGCACTTGAGATCGAAGATACTCACATACTTTCACAATATCTTTTTTCTAAAGATCTTCCTGTAGGTGGATTAGTGTGTAAAGAAGGTCAGCATGGTAATTTTTTGAGCTTTGTCTCTTCAGGAAAGTTAGAAATTGTCAAAACTTTAGATGGTAAAGAAGCCGTTATTTCAACAATTGCCAAAGGTGATTCTTTGGGTGAAATGGCTTTAATTGATGGACTCACACGTTCAGCAACGGTAAGAGCCTGTATGACATCCAATATATTAATTTTACGCCGTGATGACTTTAATGACTTATTAGACAATCATCCAGAAGTGGGGATTAAAATCCTTAAAGGTATTGCACGCTTATTGAGCTTAAATTTAAGAAAAGCTTCTGCCCAAATTACCACATTTATGACAAAAACAGCATAAAATATAATCAAGCGTTCAGCAATGAACGCTATCTATTCGTTCTTTTATTTTTTTTCCCAGAAAACTTTTTCGCCATATTTTTGGTTTGACGATGACGTTTTTGCATCAATTGTTTTGATTTATCGTTATTGCGTCTTGTACCACGGTAAGGATTAGAACTATTTTTAAATTCTAAGCGAATAGGGGTTGCTTCTAGTTTTAACCATTTACGAAATGAATTCATTAAATAACGTTTATAAGCTTCAGGTAAATGCTCTGTTTGACTGCCATGAATAACAATCAATGGTGGATTTTGTCCCCCTTGATGAGCATAACGTAATTTAATACGACGACCTCGTGCTAAAGGCGGTTGGTGCATTTTTACTGCATCTTCTAACAAACTACTCAATGTGGCAGGCTGATGTCTTTGCATCGCCGAATCATACGCTTTATCCACTGAATCATAAAGTAAACCGACACCACTACCATGTAAGGCTGAAATATAGTGATATTTAGCATAATCTAAAAAGGGTAAGCGACGTTCTAATTGTTCTTTGACAAATTCACGTGCATCTTTAGTCATACCATCCCATTTATTAATGGCAATGATTAACGCTCTGCCTGTGTCCAATACATAGCTCAGTAGGTGAAGATCTTGATCAGTCAGACCTTCATGAGCATCAAGCATTAATAAGACAACATTAGCAGACTCAATTGCCTGCAATGCCTTAATAATAGAAAATTTTTCTATCGTTTCTTTAACACGACTGCGTCGTCTAACACCTGCGGTATCAATAAAGGTATAACGTTTGCCATCACGTTCAAAAGGAATAAAAATACTATCACGAGTTGTACCCGGCATATCAAAAGCCACTACTCGTTCTTCACCCATCAAACGGTTAATTAAGGTTGATTTGCCCACATTGGGCTTACCAATAATAGCCAGTTTGATGCCATTTTTTTTATACGAGCCTTCATAAGAATTATCAACATCTTGTTCGAGATCTTTCTCTTCTTGAGTGATAGGAATTTGTGCTAATAATTTTTCCATTAAGGGTATAATACCATCACCATGCGATGAGGATACCGCATAAGGTTGTCCCAGACCTAACGCATAAAAATCAGATTCTACAACATCTTCATTCATGCCCTCTGCTTTATTAACCAAGACAATAATGTCTTTATCTAACTGGCGTAAAGACTGAGCAATGTTCTGATCATGTCCTGTCATGCCACCCCGACCATCCACCAAAAAAAGAATAATATTGGCTTCTTTCATTGCTTGATAGACCTGAGATTGCATCAGACTATCAACACCTTCATCTTCACCACTGAGACCACCCGTATCAATCACAATATAAGGGCGTTCACCCACTACCCCATCACCGTATTGACGATCACGAGTTACGCCGGGCATATCAGCCACTAAAGCATCTCGAGTTTTTGTTAAACGATTAAATAAGGTTGATTTACCTACATTAGGACGGCCGACTAAGGCAATAACTGGCTTCATAATTTTCTTTATTTTTATTTATTGAATTTTTAAAGCACTGAGCGTACCGCCATTACCGTAAATATAAACGGTATCCGCATCAACTTGTGGCTGAATATGAAATCCATCACTATTAATTTTATTACGCCCAATTAATGATCCATCAAGTTGTGAAATAATATGTATATAACCTTCATAATCACCCATCACAACCATATTACCAACAATAACAGGAGCCGTTAACTTACGGTATGCTAATTTATCTTGCTTCCATAACATTTTTCCTGAAATACGATCAAGCGACCATATATTGCTATCTGAATCAGTGATATAGACACTTCCCTTATCCACACTAAGACCTGCATAGGAAGACATTTCTTTACTCCATAATATTTTTCCTTCAAGTGCATCAAGAGCCACGATATTACCTTGATAAGTGACCACATAAAGCACTCGACCCACCAATAACATAGTCCCATCAATATCAACCAAACGTTCTAAATCTGAACGACCTTTAGCCAGTGTTGCATTGGCTTCCCATAAAACACGACCATGTTGCACACCTAATGCCACTACTTTACCACTATCAAAACCAGAAAAAACAAGTTCACGGCCACCCATAAGAGGGCTACTATTACCACGTAAGGTCAATACAGGCACACCTCGATCATACACCCAAATTTGAGCACCATTTTCTGTATTGAGACCAAAAATTCGACCATCCCCTGTGCGTACCACTAAAATACCATCTTTAATTAATGGTACTGAAAGCATGACACTGCTCAGTTCTTTTTTCCATAGTAAAGTACCATTATTAACATCTAAAACAATGATTTCACCACGACTATTGCCAACGATTATAATGCCATTACCACTACCAACACCGCCTGTAATAGTCATTTCTAACTCAATTTGCCAGTTAATATCACCTGTTTCTAAACTCAAAGAAGTCACTTGACCTTCACGATCAACACCAATAATATCTGAACCTATTATGGCGGGTTGTAAGTCAACAAAAGCATCATCAAGCCCCACACCAATATCTTTACTCCAAACAGAATGAATTTTTGCTGACTCAGTAATATCTTCTAATTCAGTTGGAGGAATAGAATTATCATCACCACCAAAAATACTCTCTGTCCAGCCACAAGCTGTTAATAAAAGACTCATTAATAGTATTGTGACAAAAGTAAAAATTCGTTTCATTATGAATTTCCTAGATCATTACGTTTAATTTTTAATATCTGTGCATTAGCACCGATGGCACTATAGGCTTCTAATGCTTGATCATAAGCAGAACGGGCTTCATCAATACGTTTTAAAGCCACTAAAATATCACCTTTAATTTCTAGGTAAGAACCTTTAAAACTACCCTCTGGTGTATCTAGTATTTTTAGAGCCTGCTCATTTTTTCCTTGTGAAGCCATAAGATTAGCAAGACGTACACGAGAAATATGTTGTAATGTTTGTGTTTTAGAATGATCAATAACCCATTGATATTTTTTTTCTGCTTCTGTCAGATGACCTGCATTGATCATTTGTGTTGCTTCTAGCATTGCCGATAATGCTGCATAAGGGTAATCTGAATAGTCATCAAGTAAGCTTTCAACTTGTTTTTTAACAACCTCTTCTTTTTTCGTTTTAACCGTGTTTAAAATATAATCATATTCTACAGAGGCTGTTTGTGCATTAACCACTGTATTTTTTTTCCATTGCTGTACACCAACAATAGCAGTCAAACCAATAAGGCTGGCAATAATCACCCTTTTAAAATTTTCATTCCACCATTTTTTTATGGCTTCGACCTGTTGTTCTTCTGTTTCGTAATCGTTCATTATATCTCCTAAATCTACACTATTTATTATACTTTTAAACTCAATAAATCAATAAGTTGTTGTTGTGACACTTGTTCCTGCTGAAACTGTTTGTCTTCTAGTTCAGCCCGTAAATATTTTATGGTTATGGTGTTATTATCAAGTTCATTATCGCCCAAAATCAAAGCAATTTCAGCCTGACTCTTATCAGCACGCTTCATTTGGCTTTTAAAGCTACCACCACCGCATACCGTTACAAGTCGTAAACCTTCTATACTATCACGTAATTGTTCTGTTAATGCAAAACCTACATTTTGTGCCTGTTCTCCCATCATTAACATCACAGCATGAGGTCGCTGATAGGATTTTTCTAATGTATCTTGATTCAATAAACTAATCAAACGTTCTATACCCATTGCAAAGCCTACTGCACGAGTATCACGCCCACCCAATTGCTTGACCAAACCATCATAACGCCCACCTGCACAAATAGTGCCTTGAGCACCGAGTTTATCCGTTACCCATTCAAATACAGTTTTAGTATAATAATCTAAACCACGCACTAAACGTGTATTAATTTCATACGCAATGCCTACACTATCAAGATAGGTGCATAATTGTGCAAAATGTTCCTTTGATTCATCATCAAGATGATCCATTAAACGGGGTGCCTTTTCAATCATGGCTTGCATGGCTGGATTTTTGCTATCCAGAATACGTAAAGGGTTACTTTGCAAACGGCGTAAGCTATCTTCATCTAATAGACTTTTATTGTCTTCTAAATAAGTGGTCAACATACCACGATAAATTTCTCTTGATGTGGGTGTACCTAAAGAGTTAATTTGCAATGTGACTGATTCAGATAAACCCAGAGTTTTCCATAAACGTGCTGTCATACAAATCAGCTCGGCATCAATATCAGGACCATCCATCCCATAAACTTCTGCACCCATTTGGTGAAATTGTCTATAACGACCTTTTTGTGGACGTTCGTGACGGAACATAGGCCCCATATACCATAATCTTTGTTGCTGATTGACCAGTAACCCATTTTGAATGCCTGCTCGCACACAAGCCGCCGTTCCCTCAGGTCTGAGAGTTAAGCTATCGCCATTACGATCATCAAAAGTATACATTTCTTTTTCAACAATATCAGTCACTTCACCAATTGAACGCTTAAATAATGCCGTTTTTTCAAGCACAGGAAAACGTATTTCTTTATAATCATAGCTGAACATCAGTTGACGTAATGTTGCTTCAATGTATTGCCATGCTGGACTTTCATCGGGGAGAATATCATTCATTCCACGAATAGATTGGATTTTATCGGCCAATAGTGTTCCTATTATTAATTATTTAAAAAATAGAGTCATTCTACCTTAAAGCGTGCGGTATTATTATCTTTTATATAAAGTGAATGATCAAAAACAACGCCATTAATGCTCACGGTCACAACGGTCGCATCACCTAAAAAAACATTATAAGGTAACGTCCCTTCTAAACGAAGTACTCTTCCTGCTTTTATCAAAGTGCTTGATAATTTTTTGTTATTGGCATCTTGAATTTTAATCCAAGAATCTCCTGAAAATTGCATAATCAGCTGATTATGTTTAAAACTAGTAGAAAGACCATCACCACCTTCTAGGCTATTGTTAATAGCACTATAGATTCTATGTGTTGAATGTTCTGAAGCAGAATCAGTTTGTAATGATTGTTCAATAGCCAGAGATTCATTATCCAATGAATTATTAGCGACTTGTAACGTATCATTTGAATGATTCTGTGGGCTATATTCTATTTGATTATTTTGTAAAGGCTCATTAATTGATACTAGTTTATTAGGGGTGTTGATTTTATCAGTGCCTTTATCTAAGCTTTTTTTCTCAGTTAAAATATCGACTGATTGCTTCAACTCGGGTAATAGTAGTGTATCAGGTTCATCATTTATGTCATCATGTAACAACTCTTCTTGCGGTTGTATTTTTTCTGATGAATTATTTGTGATAGAGTTCCACAAATACCATCCACCCGTCGCTAAAGCCACTACAGTCAATAATAAAGCAAACGTTATAAATAAAGAAGAAAATGTATCAGAGGAAGAATTATGGATACTATTTCTAATTTTTTTTTCTTTTTTTGCATCCAAACTGGTTTGTAAGGTATCATCTTCACTATTTTTTTTATAATACTCCACTAATGGTTTTGGCTGAAGATTTAAAAATCGGGCATAGTTGCGGATATAGCCACACACAAAAGCAGAAGCAGGTAGATTATCATAATCTTCTGCTTCTAATGCAACAATCACCTTGTTGTCTAAATGCAATTCACGAGAAATATCATCAATGCTTAAATCATATTCATTACGCACTTTTTCAAAAAGAAAGCCAAACCCCTCTTCTTTTGAGTGAATAACTTTTTCAATATCTTCTTGTTCTTGCTGATTGTTTTCTTGTTCCAAAATTAATATTCCTGTCGACCTTGATAAAGCCATTTTGCTTCATTACTATCGGGAAACTTATTTTTTAATTGCAGTTCATAGCTAGAAAGTAAATTATTATCAGTAACATAACGCTTATAAAGAATATTAATACCTAGCCAAAGAGCATCTGCATTAGGACGTGTTATTTTATCATAGCGTTCAAAATAGCTCCAAGCATACTCATAACTTGATTTTTTATAATTAATTTTTGCTAAACCCAGTAGAGAATTTGATAAATCAGGAGAAAGTGCCACAGCCTTTCTATACAACTCTTCTGAGCGAGCAATTTCATTATTTTTTAAAGCACACCAACCTGCATTTTGATAAGCTTCTGCACGCTTAATATACAGTGGATTATTAACGACCTTATTAAAAATTTGTTCTGCTTTGCCAAATTGTTTCTGCTCACATAAAAAAATAGCATAATTATTTAAAATAGTTGAATCATTAGGTGCAAGCTGTACTGATTTTTTAAACTCTTTATCGGCTCCGTCAGGACGTTCTAAGCGAGCATATAACACCCCTAAATAATTATGTGCCAAGGCATGATTGGGATCTTGCCCCAATGCTTTATTTAACTTTACTAACGCACGATCATAACGACCATTATTAATATAGCCAGCCCCTAATTGCGTATTAACATCGGCGGCAGTTTGCCCTGATACCTGACCGTCAGAATATTGTGTACTTAGATTTTGGGCATCACTCAAATCATTATTATCATTCACTAATATGTTTTGACAGGCACTTAATACAGAAATAGACAATAACACCAGTATTATTGTCTTTATTATATTATTTTTTTTATTAAACATACAATTCTACTTTATACCCTTATTTTCACTTAAACGCCTACTTTTATCTTGCACTCGACCTGCTAATTGTCCACAGGCTGCATCAATATCATCACCGCGAGTTTTTCGTACCACTGCAACATAACCTGCTTTATAAAGAATATCCTTAAAACGATCAATCACTTGTGCTTTTGAACAGATGAAGTCACTATTAGGAAATGGATTAAATGGTATCAGGTTTATTTTGCATGGCAATTCTTTTAATAGCACCGCTAATTCTCGTGCATTTTTTTCACTGTCATTAATTCCCGCTAACATAACATATTCAACTGTAAACTGCTTCTTTTTTGTATCACCTTTAAAATAAAATTGACAGGC
>JAGLFC010000043.1 GCA_023144715.1 Gammaproteobacteria bacterium
ATCGCAAGACTGACATCACATTCTTCACGCAAACGTTTTAAGGCAGGAACAACACCTGCGGTACTAATCGTCACACGGCGTTTTGATAAACCATAAGCATGATCGTCCAGCATGAGATGAATGGCTTCAACCACATTATCAAAGTTTAATAACGGCTCTCCCATACCCATTAAAACAACATTGGTAATCACACGATGTCGAGAATCTTGTACTTTTTGTAAGCTAATACCATCATCATCCACAACAAACTGATTTAACGCCTGATTCGCAATCCAGAGTTGAGCAATAATTTCAGAGCTGGTCAAATTTCGATTAAAACCTTGTTGAGCCGTTGAACAAAAACCACAATCCAATGCACAACCCACCTGTGAAGACACGCATAACGTACCACGATTATCTTCTGGAATAAATACGGTTTCGATACTATTTCCGCCCTCTAAACGCATCAACCATTTTATCGTGCCATCACTCGCCTTTTGTTCCATAATGATTTCAGGAGGCTTAATTTCAGCAATTGCGGTTAATTTACTGCGTAAAATTTTACTGACATTCGTCATTTGAGCAAAATCATTGACTCCATATTGATGAATCCATTTCACTACTTGCACTGCACGAAACGGTTTTTCATCTATTTCAGAGAAAAAGGCTTTCATATTCGCCACATCATAGCCTAATAGATTGACTTTTTTTGAATTCATATTTTTAATCTTTGAGTCATTAATCGTTTATACCTTGATGAAAAAAGGCGTGTATTATACCTAATAAATATTATTGGGTAATGGAAATCAATCAAAAAATTACGCTTCATGAAATTGTTTTTGATGCAATTGACTATAAAAACCTTCTTTTTTAAGCAATTCTTGATGGTTTCCCTGTTCAATAATCGCTCCTTTATCCATAACAATAATGACATCCGCATTTTCAATGGTAGACAGGCGATGGGCAATCACAATGGTAGTGCGATTACGCATGACATTATCCAATGCTGCTTGAATTCTATGTTCTGACTCTGTATCTAATGCTGAGGTTGCTTCATCAAGAATTAAAATAGGGGCATTTTTAAGTAAGGCACGAGCAATCGCAAGGCGTTGTCTTTGCCCACCTGAGAGTAATACGCCATCTTCACCCACTAAAGTGTCTAAACCATTATTTTGCTCATTAATAAATTCCATTGCATACGCTGATTGTGCCGCTTGAATAATGTCTTCACGAGAACATTGGCTCAATGTACCATAAGCAATATTATTACTGATCGTATCATTAAATAAAGTCACATCTTGTGTCACCAATGAAATTTGTTTTCTAAGTGATGCTAAGGTATAAGTATCAATGGATTGACCATCTAAGAAAATATCCCCTTGCTTGAGATCATAAAAACGTGAAATCAAACTCACTAAGGTGGATTTACCACTGCCTGAACGGCCTACTAAGGCAATGGTTTGCCCTGATTGAATGTTTAAATTAACATTATTAATGACTCTTTTATCCATATTTTGATAGCTAAAAGATACATTTTTAAATTCTAATGCTCCTTTGACCGTATCCACCTGATAAGTGCCTTTATCTTGTTCAGTGGTTTCATCCAAAATAGTAAAAATACTCTCTGCTGCTGCAATGCCTTTTTGGATGGTTGCATTGACTTCACTTAATTGGCGAATCGGTTTGGGCAGTAGACCCGCAGCAATCAAATAAGCAACAAAGTCTGAGGCTTCCATATCCCCTAAAAAATTCAATGCTAAAAAAACTAAAAAAGATAAAGCAGCCGCGATAATCATTTGCAATACAGGTGTATTAATACCTGCTGTCACGGTCATTTTCATATTTTGTCGATAATTTTGTTGACTGGCTTTTAAAAAACGTTTTTTTTCATAGGCTTCACCCCCAAAGCTTTTGACTTCTTTATAACCATTAATTGCCTCTGATGAGATATGTGTTAAATCGCCCATAGTCACCTGAATTTTTTTACTCAGTTTTTTAAAACGTTTACTCGCATAAGCAACCACAAAACCAATCAAAGGTGTAATGGCTAAAAAAATAAGTGATAATTGCCAATTAGAGTAAAAAAGAAAAGCCAACAAAGCTATCACCGTAATACCTTCTCTTATAATGACTTTTATAGCACCTGTGGCTGCACCTGTCACTTGTGCAACATTAAAGGTGATCATAGAGATTAAATGACCTGAATTGTTTTGCTCATAATAATTATTCGGTAATAAAAGTAACTTATTAAACATTTCTGTACGCAAGGTATGCACCACTGAATACGATACTTTAGACAGATAATAAGTACCGATAAAACTACCTATACCACGTACTAAATAAACCGCCAGCAAACTTAACGGAATCAAATAAACAGCTTGTGGATCTTTTAAATAAATGGCATCCGTTAAATTACCCATAATACGAGCCAATAAAGGCTGTGAACTGGAATACAGTAGATAACCAAAGACACTGAATAAAAATATTTTCCAATAAGGTTTAACATATTGTAATAAGCGGAGATAAATCTGCAAGCCAGAAGGTTGTGTTGTATTATTCACGCGATACTCATTTTTTTCTTAACATAATAGAATGTGCAATCATAAAGGCAAGTGGAATCCAAAAAATAAACCAACGTTCATTGGCTCTTGAAATGGGATAAGACCCATTGGTTAATAAGCATAATAGACCAAATATCAGGATAACAGCTAAAAACGAATAAGGCTGATCTTTATCAAGCACGCATTGTTTTATTGCTAAGACAATAATAGATACAAACAATGCTAGACCCATCACACCTGTATATAACCAAGTTGATAAAAAGATATTATGACTATGGGACACCATCATTTCATAATCTGGAATAAAAAATTCAAAAACTGTTCCAAGACCATAACCTAAAAAAGGTTTTTCTAGGGACAAATTAATAGAATCTTGCCAGATAATATCACGATAAGAAAGATGAAAACCACGCGCAAAAATAACATCAAAAATATCTGAAAACACAAATAAGGCTAAAACAAATAAAGCTAAAGCTATTAATGGATAATAAACACGTTTAAATTCTACAGGTTTTATAAAGAAAAAAAGTAAGGGTGTGGATAAGAGTAAAGCCAGTTGAGGGCCTCGACTTTGGGTCATCATCATTTCAAGTATAAAAATTAATGCTAATAAAAAATAAATAAACATCACATATTTATTTTTTTCCAAAAGATAGGCTCTGCTGACTAATAAAAATAACACGCCATAGACAGAAGCACTGGAAATATAATCACTCAGCCCTCCCCAAAGCTCTAAGCGTCCTGATAAATCATTTTGTATATGATCAACAATAGAATAAATCGCTAGAGAAAAACCTGAGACCATTACTAAAACAAACATTATTTTTTCACTATCAGGATATTTTAATAAGGTATGGTATACGGCATAAAATAAAATCAGTAAAGTGAGTACTCGCTTGAGATACTTAGCAATAAAGTCTATTTGAAAATCAGCGGTCCAAAAAAGAGATAATAATGAATAAAGGCAAAAAATCACAATCATTATAAATAATGGATTGTGATGCAATTGCTCTTTTATAAATACGGGGATTAATAATAATGAGGGTAAAACAACTAAAAGAAAATAGAGTGTATGAAGACGAGAAAAACTACTTTGCCAAAAAAAACCACTTAGAAAACATAATAAGCCAATAAGAAGGGTGAGAGAAACTATTTTTTGATAACGATCAGTGACAATCATTCAAATCCTTTCACTTTAATTAGCCTGTTTTAAAGTGTTTATTATGGTTATTTTTATACAAAAAAGTTATTATATAAGGTTTCTTATTTATTGTCATCTAAACAGATTTTAGGAATTGTTATTGAAACTATTAGATTGCACCTTACGTGATGGCGGTTATTATAATTCATGGAATTTTTCTGAACAACTCGTCACTGACTATTTAGTCGCCATCCATCAATCAGGGATAGATTATGTAGAACTGGGTTTTAGAAATTTTCCCAAAAAAACATTTTTAGGGGCATTTGCCTATACCTCTGAAGAATACTTGAATGCTCTATCACTACCAGACACGATCAACTATGCCGTGATGATCGATGCTAAAAGCATTTTATCCTCAGAAAAAAGCATTCCTGATGCCATACAGCAATTATTTGTTGAAAAAAGCAAAAGTAAAATTTCTATGGTCAGGATTGCGGCTTATTTTAAAGATGTTGAGGCTGCTCAAGCGATTGCCTTTGAGTTACATCAATTAGGCTATCAAATCGCCTTTAATCTCATGCAAGCCAGTGGTCAAGCAGAGACATTAATTATAGAAACCGCAAAAAATATTGCCTCATGGAAGACTGTTGATGTCCTTTATTTTGCGGATTCCTTTGGTAATATGGACAGTCACGAAATACAACGTATTATTCACGCACTCATTCAAACATGGTCTTCCGATCTGGGTATTCATGCTCATAATAATATGGGTAGAGCCTTAGATAATAGCTTGTTTGCTATTGAAGCAGGCGTACAATGGATTGATTCAACCATAACAGGCATGGGGCGTGGTGCGGGCAATACCGCCACAGAAAAATTATTGTCTAGTTTACCCAAAAAATATAATCACTATTATCCTTTTCCCATTTATGAACTGGTTATTCATCGTTTTGAAGCTCTAAAAAAACACTATGGTTGGGGCGATCATTTATTGTATTTTTTGGGCGCTCAACATGATGTTCACCCCACCTATATTCAAAATATGCTTTCTAATAGTCACTTAGGCAAAGAAGAATTGGTCGGTTCGATTAAATTTTTAATCGCCCAAGGCGGTACCAATCAATACGACGGTAAATTATTAGAAAGTGCATTATCACTCTGTACAAATGATAATGATAGTCATGGTCAGATCCTCAAGCCTTTATTTAAGCCCAAGGATACAAAAAAAGAGGTGCTGATTATTGCCAATGCACCCAGTATTGAACAGCATCAACGTGCCTTAGAATTATATATCAAAAAGTACCAACCCATTGTGATCAGTATTAATTTGGTGGATAAAATAAACCCTTTATTAATTGATTATTTTTGTATTTCTCATAATATAAAATTTTTAGCAGATTATCGTCGTTATCAAGAATTGAATAAACCTCTGATTTATCCCAAACATCGTTTTAAAGAGCATGAACTCAGTCGTTTAAATGCTTCAATACATTCGATTGATTATGGTGTACAGATCAAAGAACACACCTTTACGCCTCATATTGACTTTTGTACTATTCCTTATGATCTCACTGTAGCTTATGCCTTATCCGTTGCCCTAACTGCTCAGGCAAAGCGTATTATTTTAGCAGGTTTTGATGGCTATGATGCAATGGATAAACGCCAACAAGAAATGATTCGCTTATTTCAATTAATTCAAGAACAATCTCAGGATAAAGAAATTATAGCAATCACCCCGACCAGTTACCCCATTAATAAAGGTTCTGTGTATGCCCTACTGTGATCAATACGAAATCATTATTTTTGATTGTGATGGCGTGATTTTAGATTCTAATACGATGAAATTATCAGCAATGCGTGACACTCTAAAACACTCTGACTTTCCTGATCCTCTGATTAATACCGCCATTATTGCCTTTAAAAATAATTTTGGTAAAAGTCGTGCATTTCATGTGCACTATTTTGTTGAAATACTTTTGAAAATGACTGGAGAACAGAGCCAAATCTTACAAGACAATATCCTTAATCATTATACACAGGCGGTTGAAGAAGCTTATCTACACGTGCCACTTTGTGAGGGGTTTTTACATTTTTTAACTCATTTAAAAAAACAAACGCTGTATATCGCCTCTGGCTCTGAGCAAGAACAATTGATCCGTATTTTTAAAAAAAGAAAATTAGGGGATCACTTCAAAGGTATTTTTGGCAGCCCTGAATCAAAAACCAATAATGTCCGTCACATCATAAACGCTTATGACCCTAAAAAAGTACTCTTTATTGGCGATGCTGTGGCTGATTTTGAAGCTGCTCATCATAATAATATAGATTTTACCTTTTATGCCCCTTATTCAAATGTCAAAGAAACCATGTTAGCATTAGCAAAAACACATCATTTTGATGTCATTCACTCCTATCAGAAATAGCCATTATGAATACAGATAAACACTACGCAGTACTGATTCCAGCACGTTATCAATCGTCTCGTTTTCCCGGTAAACCCTTGGTGGATATTTGCGGTCAGCCCATGATAAAACATGTTTGGCAACGTTGCTGTCAGGCGGTTGGATCAGAAAAGGTCTTTATTGCCACGGATAATGATGCAATAGCGTCTGTTGTCACCACTTTTGGTGGTCAGGTTATTATGACCTCCAGTGATTGTTTAACAGGCACTGATCGTTTGGCAGAGGCGAATCAGCAATTAAACTGTGATTTTATTATTAATGTTCAAGGGGATGAACCCTTAATTAATCCTGAGGATATACGTTCCGTCATTAAAGAATATTTAAGTAATCCTGAACAAGTCGTCAATGCCATGTGCAAAATTAATTCTCAAGAAGATTTTCATTCCTTAAATGTACCTAAAGTGGTGTGTGATACACATTCATCCTTATTGTATATGAGCCGTGCAGGCGTGCCTCTTGCCAAGAATGGAGACTTTATTGCTGCTTATAAGCAAGTGTGTATTTATGCCTTTTCTAAAGCACATCTTGAATTATTTTATGCTTCAAATCAAAAAACACCGCTAGAAGCCATCGAAGATATTGAGATTTTACGTTTTTTAGAGCAAGGTATTGGCGTAAAAATGGTCGAAGTTGCACAAGGTTCTTTAGCAGTTGATGTACCTTCTGATGTTGAAAAAATTGTCAAAAAAATGACAGCATCTTCATTATGAATCAAGATAAAATAAAAAAGTATGACGATTATTTTTCTTGGCAAAATAAGTCTCGTCAATCAGCAGATGGGCAATTAAAATTTTCTAAAAAAATACTCGAACCCATACGTTATTATCTGTACAGTTTGATCACTCTATTCATTGCCCGAAAACCCTTAAAACACTATTCTTGTGATATTTTGTTTTTACATGCCTCAGAAAAATCAAAAGCACTCCATTTGCGTGATCCACTTATATTAGAATTAAACAAAAAAGGGCTGATCGTCCTCGAAACCGCACAGCAAAGACCCACCACCATTCTCAAAAAACGTTTATTAAATAAATACCAATACCCTATCCCATTTAAGTATTTGTTTATTGCCAGTTATGTACAGTTTATTGTGGAGCGTTATCAACCCAAAATTATTATTACCGATAGAAATGGTTCAATTTATTCGAGTTTTTTAAAAGAAGCTATTCAACCTTATGGTAAGCTCGTACATATTGCTCATTGTGTGGCAACAGATAATTTTGCTCGCTTTAGTTTGATTGATTATGATTATTATTTTTTATATGGTACCAGTTCACTTGATAAAATCATGCAACGCTCTGTACGTTTTGGTTCAACAAAAGCGGTGTTAACAGGGTCTTATTTTGCTCATAAAGACTTTAATTTAAGTGCCAGTCGTGCCAATAAAAATATATTATTATTTGGTATGTACCCTGATTTAGAAAAAAACCCCACTTATTATGCAATTTATAATACCGTCAAACAATGGGCTAAAAATAATCCTGATATGACACTTTATTTTAAGCCTCATCCCAGAAGTCATAATGATTATTGGCAACTTGCCTCACACACTATGGATAACATCATTGTCTTAGAAGCGACCGAAAAACT
>JAGLFC010000044.1 GCA_023144715.1 Gammaproteobacteria bacterium
CACTGTAATAGAAACTGATACGGTGGTTGAAGATTCTTCTGATATTACTAAAGAAGTCTTGGAAGCAGATGATACCGAAGAAGTCACCGAGAGCATTGCCGACACTGTAATAGAAACTGATACGGTGGTTGAAGATTCTTCCGATATTGATGACGATGAAAATAATATTGTACCTTTGACACCCGCATTGATTGTTGATGAATATGATGATGAATTATTAGAAATATTTATTGAGGAAGGTGAAGAGCTATTAAATTCTAGTGAGCAAGCTTTATACCTGTTAATTGAAAATAGTTCTGATTCTGTGGCACTCAACCGTTTATTACGTGATATGCACACGTTAAAAGGTGGTGCAAGAATGGCGGGAGTCACCGAAATTGGAAATTTATCTCATAGTTTTGAAAGTAAAATAGAGCAATTTTCTAAGGAAGGCTATTCATTTTCTAAACAACAAATTGATTTGCTTTTACAAGTACAAGATACACTCTCTAGTATGATGGAGACTTTAAAGTCAGGTCAAGTAATTGATAATCATAGTCATTTAATTGAACAATTAGATTATATTGATAAACAGGAAGATGATAGTCAGAATATAGAGACTGTTACAGAAGAATCACTTGTTAATAATTCTCAAGTTGAGTCTGATATTTTAGATGAGAAAGAAACTTTATCTGAAAATACTTTAATAATAGTTGATGATCAGACATCAAGTCATGAAAATGAATTGATTGAACAACAAGCTTCTCAAGTAGATGAAACGGAACAAAGCACGGATATTTATGAAGACGAACTTTTAGAGATTTTCCTTGAAGAAGCACATGAATTAATGGAATCCAGTGAAGCTTCACTATCAATATTGCAAGAAACGCCTAATAATACAGAACAATTGAAGCAATTACAAAGAGATTTTCATACCATTAAAGGTGGTGCAAGAATGGCTGGAATTAATCCAGTAGGTGATCTTGCTCATGATTTTGAAACACGACTAGAACAATTTTCCAATCAAGATAAAATACCTGATAGTCATTTTTTTGATGAAATGCTTGAGGCTCATGATACCTTAAATAGTATGTTTGATATGTTAGATGCTGGAAAAGCTCTTCCTGTCACAACAAAAATGACTGATAATGAGGAAAAACAAGCAACTAAAGATGATTCAGTTGCCAAAGTGGATTTAGAAGAACAACCTGTTATCTTAGATTTTCCTGAAGAGGATCAAAAAAATACTGTAGAACATCAACCTGTTGAAAAAACATTATCTGAAGCCAATGAACCTAACATTCAAGTGGTTAAAAGTGATTCACCTGAAGCACTTCCTCCTGAAGAGCTTCTCTCTGAACAAATTGAAACACCTAAGCAGAATATAAACAATCTCGTCGCACAACAGGTCAATAAAAATGAGCGAATTCGAGTCAATGCCAGTGTTTTAGATGAATTGGTTAATTATGCAGGTGAGGTGAGTATTTATCGTTCTCGTTTAGATCAAGGAAGTAATGAGGTACAAAATTTCCTTCAAGAAATGAGTAGTACTATTATTCGTATGCGCGAGCAATTACGACGTTTTGAAATGGAAACAGAAGCACAAATTCAATCACGAATTGACCAAGCAGAATCAATGGGTTATACACGTTATGAAGAATTTGATCCCTTAGAATTTGACCGCTTTTCAAATATGCAGCAGATCACTAGAGCAATGGCGGAAAGTATTATTGATTTGGATAGTATTGAAAATAGTATGACTAATCTGAACAGTGAATCAGATACACTTCTGATTCAGCAAGGACGAGTTAATACTGAGCTTCAAGAAGGTCTGATGAAAACACGGATGGTACCTTTTAAAAGCCAATTAACCCGTTTTAGAAGATTAATTAGACAAACATCAAATGAATTGAAAAAAGAAGTTAATTTTGAATTGATGGGTGGTGATCAAGAAATAGATCGACGTATTTTAGAAAAAGTAACAGCACCACTTGAACATTTATTACGTAATGCTGTGGCTCATGGTATTGAATCACCTGAAGACAGAAAAAAAGCAGGTAAAAATCTACAAGGTAATATTCAATTAGTCGTTGATCGTGAGGGATCAGAAATTGCCATAAGAGTTGTCGATGATGGTGCTGGAATCAATCTTGATGTGGTCAAAAATAAAGCAATAGAAAAAGGATTAACGACCTCAAATGCAACATTGAGTGATAAGGATATTATGCAATTCATTCTTGAATCTGGCTTTACTACCGCATCAGGAATCAGTCAAATTTCTGGTCGTGGTGTTGGTATGGATGTTGTGAATACCGAGATTAAACAACTCAATGGTACACTTGAAATAGAATCACAATTTTCTCATGGATCAGAATTTAAAATTTTAATGCCATTGACAATGTCAGTGAGTCGGGCATTAATGGTTGAGGTAGGAGAAGAAATTTTTGCAATACCATTGGTGGGTATTGAAAATATTATTAGAGAATCATCCGATGTACTTGAACAGCTCATAAACAATGAGAATTCTTACTATCAATGGCATGATGAACAATACCAATTTCTGCATTTAGGATCTGTATTAGGTTTAACCAGTACTGCTTTAGCTACCACAAAAATAAAATCTCCTATTTTGTTGGCACGTTCAGGTGAAAAACGAGTCGCTATTTTTGTTGATGACTTATTAGGTAGTCGTGAAATTGTAGTTAAATCTGTTGGTCCTCAATTAAGTGCTATTAAAGGCGTGACAGGAGCCACTATTTTAGGTGATGGTAAAATATCCTTAATTTTAGATTTGGCTGTGCTTGCTCGTGAAGTGGCTAAATTAAAATCAACACACGATATGGGTATTGATACCGCTAAAATCAAGGATACCGTTATGCCAACGGTTATGGTGGTTGATGATTCGATTACTGTACGTAAAGTGACTCAGCGTCTATTAAAACGTCATGATTATAATGTGATTACTGCTAGAGATGGTGTGGATGCAATTGCTTTACTTCATGAAACAATTCCAGATGTTATGTTGCTGGATATTGAAATGCCTCGTATGGATGGTTTTGAATTAGCAACCCACATGCGTGATGATGATGAGTTCAAAGAAATTCCAATTATTATGATTACTTCACGAACAGGTGATAAACATAAGGATAGAGCAATGAAGATTGGTGTGAATGATTATATGGGTAAACCATTCCAAGAACATGATTTAATTAACAATATTAAAAAAATGCTTAAACAGTAAATAAAAAACTATTTAACCAAGTGAAACATATTATTATAGAATAGAATGTTTAGATGGATAACCTAAAAAATACTTGTCTTGTTATTGGTTCAGGATCAAAAAATGTTCAGCAATATTTGTCTGATCACCTATCGAATTGTGGTGCAAATATTATTCTTTGTGGGTGTATTGATAAGCACTTTATCGAACAAATTGAAGGTAATGCACTCATAGATGTTATTCTTGTTATTGTTAATGATAATTATGAAGAAGACGAGATTGCCTTTGACCGTTTACTGGATAATGATCATATACCTATTTTATTTTATGATCACCGCTTTGATGAAATATTGGATTCTAATAAGGAATATGGATTTTCACAGTTAACGATTAAAAAACTGACTAAAAAATTACAAATATTAAGTCAAGACACTCATAAAGTGATTGTTGAACAATCCATTAATACACAAGAATTAAATACCAAAAAAAGTAGTGTAAAAAAAGAAAATAATCTCAAAGATGATAGAAAAAATTCATTAAAGATACCTTTTTTATCTAAAAAAATGGTATCTGATACTCATACTAAAATTTTACAAAGTAAAGTCAAAAATGTATGGGTTTTAGGAGCATCATTAGGGGGACCTGATGCCATTAAACAGTTTTTAGAACATATTCCAGCAGGATTACCCGTTGCTTTTGTTTTAGCACAACATCTTGGAGATGGTTTTATTGGTTTATTTGCAAGCCAGTTAGATAGAACCAGTTCTTTTACTGTAAAAGAAGGCTTAGATGGTGAACAATTACAGCATGGTGAAGTTGCATTAGTACCGGTTGATAGGCAGATGACCATTGATATTAATGGCAAAATTAAGTTATTAGATGATGCTTGGCAAGGTCATTATCATCCATCCATTAATGCAGTTATTAAAAATGTGACGCACACATTTAAGAAACAGTCAGGAGTTATTATTTTTACGGGTATGGGAGAAGATGGTTCTTTGGCATGTCAAGAATTCTTTAAGCTTAATACTCATAATATTTGGGCGCAAAGCAAAGAGAGTTGTATGATGAGCAGTATGCCAGATGCAATTCGTAAAACAAATATAGTTACTTATTCAGGTTCACCTGAAGCATTGGCTTTAAAAATGGTGGCAAAATATAAAACACCCTAATAAGCAATATACACTATTTATCAGCATTTTTTATAAGGTATAAAGTAGACTAAAAATGAATCAGACTAATCATATTGTTCAAGGAATGGAAGCAAAACAACTTGATAATGAAAAGGATAAAGAAAATAAAGTTCGTTGTTTAACACTGAGCTTTTTGAGTTATAAAATGCTCATACCGAATGTATCAGTGGCAGAAGTTGCTCGACCCATAAAGGTGAATCCACAATTAGGTGCTCCCGATTGGTTTGGTGGTATGATAAATTGGCGTGAACAAAATGTGCCTGTGGTTATTCTTGAAAAAGTAATGAATACCAGTGCCTCAAAACCCAGAAGTTTTCGTCGTATATTAATTGTTAATGCACCGAATAATAAATATTGTTCTCCCTTTATTGCTTTAGGCTGTCAATCTATTCCAAGTGTCACCGTTATTGAAAAAGAACATATTGCTATGTCAAATATAGACAGCAAGGTGGCTGTTTATGTTAAATTGGAGGGGGAACTCTATATGATTCCAAGAATTGAAATATTAGAAAAGATTGTGAGTAATGTTATGAAAAATTTAGAGATCCGTAATACGTGATTAATTTAAGTCACCCCATAAAAATTGTAAGATGGTGAGTATTACAAGTCCTGCCGTTTCGGTGCGTAAAATTCTTTTTCCTAAACTAATATCAAGATAGCCAAGTTTCTTTGCATAAAGAATTTCAGTCTCACTTAAACCACCCTCTGGACCAATTAAAATATTAATTTGGTTTGCTGACATTGATTTTAAATCTGCCACACTGGCATGGGCGGTGGGTGATAAGAGTAAATTCAGCTCCGTACTTAATTCACTGATCTGTTTAAAGTAAATGGGTGTATTAACGATGATTAACTGACTGCGCCCTGATTGTTCACACGCACTAGTGGCTACCCCTTGCCAATGTTGTATTTTCTTATGTAACTGCTTATCATTTAGCTTTTTTAAATTGGAACGTTCTGTAAAAACAGGGGTAATATGGGTAATACCTAATTCAACGGCTTTTTGAATAGTGTAATCCATGCGTTCACTGCGTGATATACCTTGGAATAAATGGGTTGTAATGGAAGATTCAATATTTTTTTCTGTAAATGCAGTAATACTAATAGTACAGTAGCGTTTATTCATTGCTGTTATTATCGCACTGAATTCACCGATTTTTTGTTTATAGTCTTGACCATTAAATAAAACAAGATCAGCCCCAACTTTTAATCGTAAAACATTGACAACATAATTCACTAAGTGAGGAGGAAGCTCTAGGCTCATGCCCAGAGACAGTGTTTCATTAATAAAAAAACGAGATAAACGCATAGTGTTTCATTCTATAGGATAAATATATAAGAAGGATGCTCATTAAATATAATAGCAGAATAAAGATAACTTGAAAATGATGTACTCATAAGATAATGTAATATTATGAGTATTTTTATTGATTATCATCAATACTATTCTACCCCTGTTCGCCAATCAATTTCTGTTTGATTGTTTTGTTTAAGAAAGGCATTAATTTGTGAAAAAG
>JAGLFC010000045.1 GCA_023144715.1 Gammaproteobacteria bacterium
TCAAGATTCAGGTCAAGATCAGCAAGTAGTTACTCAGGATCAAGCACATGGGCCTGATAGTCATACTCAAGAAGTGAATAATTGCCTTTTAGAGCCTGATGAAGGTGACCATGATGAAATGAATGAAGACATTGCAGAACAACTTCAATTTATGGGAGAAGAAGAAAAGTTAGCACGTGATGTTTATGTTTATTTAGATGCACTTTGGGATACTAATGTGTTTATTAATATCTCAAAAGCAGAACAAATGCACATTGATTCTGTTAATACGTTTTTAGAGGCTTATAATATTCCTAATTTGGCTTCTGATGAATACGGTGTTTTTACCAATCCTGATTTACAAGAATTATATGATTCTCTTATTGCTAAAGGTCGTTTATCACCTACGGATGCTTTTATGGTCGGTGCGTTAGTTGAAGAAGTTGATATTAAAGATTTATTAGATATTTTAGCAGAGATCAATGATCCAGCCATGATTCAAATGTATACAGGACTGTTAGAAGGTTCTTATAATCATTTACGTGCATTTGTTAAACAATTGGATTCATTAGGTGTTTCTTATCGTTCTCAGGGTGTGTTAACTCAGGCACAAGTTGACACAATCTTAGCAGGTGAAAATTTACAGGTTACATTAAATTCAGCAGAAACAGTGGATGCCGAAGGCATATCAACACCTTCTGAAAGTTGTTTTATCAGTGAAATGTCTGCAAATTCTCATGTTGTTAGAAATGGTATCCGCTTTAATCCTACCGACCATATTAATTTATCATCCAGTGTTCGAGCAAATATAGACGATCAGGGTAAAAATGCACAATTGGTTGCAGTGGCTAATTATACCCCTGAATCAGGAAATTCTTCTTTCTTTATGAGAGATCAAGAGTCATGGGTGGCTTGGGATGGGCGTATGACCTCTCTGAGTTATGCAGAACAGGTTAATCTTGAAGATGAACAACGCCTAGAAATATTTAGTGGCAATTTAGGCACAAATAAAGGACAGTATGTTATTTATTCAGGCTATGTATTGGATGATGGCAGTGTGACGTATACGACTGATCCTATGCGTTTTAATGTTCAAGATTAGTCATTTTATTATTAATGCAATATAAAGTAGGAAGGTAGTATTGCCATCCTATTTTTTTGGGAGTTTTATGTATGTTATGCTGTACAAAACGAATGATTACAACATTAAGTAGTACTATTGTCTGCTTATTATTTTTAAATATCAGTGCCGCAGAAGAATTAGATTTGAACTATAATCATAATCATAGTTATCAAAATAATGGCAATAGTTCAGATGGTTTTAGAAGTATGGGGGCTGATGGCAAAAAAAATATGCAAGATGCCAGTGAAAGAAATAGAAGGCGAGCGGAACAAAAAGGTCAAGGCAAGGGTGAAGGCAAAGGAAATGGTAAAGGTGGTGGCGGTGGTCAGGGTGGAGGACAGGGCGGTGGTAGAGGTAAAGGAAGAAATAATCAGAGTTTGTAAATGTGATGCCTAAAACATTATTTGCTAGAATTACTCTCACTTTTTCATTATTGCTTTTTATTTTTGTATTCTTGGCAAGCAGTGTTATTTTTTATTATATTATGACTCCTATGGCACGTCAGTCAGCCTCTCATCTTGCTGCTCTCGTTGCGTTATCATCACAAACATGGGTTGAATTACCACCAGACACTCGCCAAGATTTTGAGTTAGAACTCAAACATCAACATGGTATTATGCTTAGTAGTCATGAACAAAATTTTCAAATCATTTCAGTCAATACACCATTCTTTTATTATTTTAAACATGAACTCCAACAACATTTAGGGAATGATGTCCAAGTTTTAGAGGAATATCAACCTGATTTTTGGATTTGGGTAAAAGTACCCATTGCCACACGCATTCTTTATGTGGGGTTTTCACATGATATTGTGGGGCCTAATCCACCAATTGTATTTTTTACTTTAATCATTTTGGGTTCATTATTGGTGATTATTAGCTCACTTGTGTTAGTGTCTTATTTAGTGCGCCCCATCAATAATTTATTAGTGGCTACCAAGCAAATAGGACAGGGTACTTCTCCAGACCCTTTAGTTGAAACAGGGCCTCAAGAATTAGTCCAATTAACACAAAGTTTTAATACTATGAATGGGCAAATTCAGGAATTATTAAAAAATAGAACCGTATTACTTGCTGGAATTTCTCATGATTTACGTACACCGATTGCAAGAATTAGACTGGCAATAGAAATGCTTGATGAACAACAAGATCAATTTTTAGTAGAAAGTATTAATAATGATTTAGAAGATATGAATGAATTGATTCAACGCACTTTAGATTTTTCTAAAGGTTTAGAAGTCAATTCTGAACAATGTCAACACATCGATCTTTATCACTATTTAAAAGATTATATTCAAGTCCATCCCTACCATTCGCTTATTTTATTCGAGGTCACCAAGCAAGATATCACTCATGAAGCATTATTATCTTTACCACTGGGTGTGTTGGAACGCATTTTAAATAATCTCTTGGAAAATGCGTTTCATTATAGTCACCAACAAATGATGACCATTAAATTAGAGTATCAAAAAAAGGTGTGTCGTATTCATATACAAGATCAAGGAGTGGGCATTCCTGAGGATCAATTGAAAATGGTATTTCAGCCTTTTTATCGACTGGAAGCATCCAGAAATACTCAGACAGGGGGGAGTGGTTTAGGTTTGGCAATTGTTCAGCAATTGTGTCAAGCACATGGCTGGACAATACAATTAAAAAATAGAAAAACAAAGGGACTTGAAGCAATTTTATCATTACAGATGCTCAATTAAAATTGCTTCGATTGCAACGCTGTTTTTACCAATTCAGCAACAGAGCGAACCGCCATTTTTTCCATCATTCTTGCTCTATGGACTTCAACGGTTTTAATACTGACATTGAGTTCAATAGCAATGACTTTATTTGGTTTACCATCAGTGACTCGTTTCATCACTTCTTTTTCTCTAGGGGTTAATGCCGCAATTCTTTTATCAATGGATTGATCATGAAGAAAGGATTGGAGAATTTCATTATTGCGTTTAAGTCCTCTTTGTACCGAATCTAAAAGGAGTTGATCATTAAAGGGCTTTTCAATAAAATCAAATGCACCACGCTGTAATGCTCTGACGGCCATAGGCACATCACCATGCCCTGTAATAAAGATAAGTGGTAATTTAATATCACGTATTTGCATTTCTTCTTGTGCTTCCAAACCACTCATGCCAGGCATTCGCACATCCATGATAATACAGCCTTGTTCACCCTTATATTTTTCAAAAAATTCATCAGCATTAATAAAGGTATGAACGATAATACCAATAGATTCTATTAACCAAGCTGTTGAACGTCTGACGGCTTCATCATCATCGACAATAAAAACAGTCATATCTTGGCAGTTGCTATTTGTCACTTATTGTTTCCTCTATGCTTGAGTTGATTTTTATTGTTTGGTCGGTAGGGTAAAACAAAAGGTTGCCCCTTTTTCTGTATTATTATGTGCGTATAACTTACCATCATGTGTTTCAATAATTGAGCTACTAATAGAAAGTCCCATGCCCATACCACTGGATTTAGTGGTAAAAAAAGGATTAAAAATACGTTTGAGCGTATCTTCACTGATCCCTTCACCACTGTCAATAACACACAGTTCAATTACATGCTTATTCGCCTGTCGAGTGCTGATAAGAATAGATGGTGAATCATTGTCCTGCATTGCTTCCAATGAATTTTTTAGTAAATTAACTAAGACCTGTTCAATTTGAATAATATCTGCTAATACGGGAGGAAGCTGTTGTTCAAGTTCTAGTGTTAACCGTGTATTTGTTTTTTTAAGCTGACTCTCTAAAAAGCCTGTCACTTCATTAACAAGATGGTTAATATCACTATACGTTTTATGAGATTCTCCTTTACGTACAAAACTGCGTAAACGACGGATAATACTATCAGCACGTTCTGCTTGTTGTACGGTTAATTTTAAAGCATTGAGAATTTCATCAGGCTTATCAGTCCCCATATTAATACGCCGTATACAACCTGACACATAAGTATTGATGGCTGATAAAGGTTGATTTAATTCATGAGCCAAACCAGAAGCCATTTCTCCCATGGTACTCAGTCGTGCGACATGAGCTAAATCAGCCTGATGGTTCATGACTTGTTCTTGTGCCAATTGTCGCTCATTAATTTCTTGTTCCAATGATTCCTTTGATAGAGTGAGCCGTTTGTTTAAGTCTTTTGCAGAACGTATATGTAAAATGAGTACAATGACTAATAAGCCAATAATCATTAAACTGACCCAATACAGTATTTTAGAGTAAATACTTCTTGGTTCAATGACAACATGGGTAATAATTTCGGGTGAAAAATAGTCTAAATTCATTAATATTTGATAGTTTTTTGTCGTTCCCCAATGATATTGTTTGAAAAAATAAAGGTTTTCTTCTAATGTATTTTCAGGTGAATCCAGTAATAAAGCCGCCACTTGGTTGCCCAATGTTTCATTAATAAACCATGATTGAGCCATTGCCCATTCAGGGATGAGTTCAGAACTATGTAAAAAAGGGGATTGCCCACTTTTACGAGGATTAATTAAGCGTAATTTATGTAATATATCGTTATTAAAGTATTCTTCCATTAATCCAGCTTTCGCAATTAAAGCATCAATTTGATGATTTTTTAATAAATTGATTAACCGATAAGGATCGGTATTGGTATCAATATAATGTCTTTTTTGGGTGTTTAATTGATGTTTATTAAGAAACTTTTTTAAAAAAAGATCAGAATTTGAAAATTTATCATTTAAAGAGGTTAATTTTTTATTTTTTAAATCATTTAAACGAATAATATTAGAATTATCGGCTAATGTATAAACTGATAAGCCTTCATAAGAAATGTATTGATTAGAATGCTGTGTACGACGAGTTAATAAATGAAAAATATCATATTGTTCGGAAAAAATAAGATAATTAATGGCATCACAAATAACAAAATCGAGTTTATCATCATATAAATATTGATCAATTTCTTCTATGTCCAAAAAGAGAGGAGAAAAATAGTAATCAGGGTGTTGATTGAGACGATCAAAGGTTTGTTTCCAAGGTGAATTTTCTAATTTTATAGAAGCAGATTGACTTAAAATTCCGACTAATAGTTCTTTTTTTTCTTTTATGGGTGTAATAAAAAGTGGTTCTTGTGTGATCTGTTGACGAATAATTGTATCACCATAGCCCGCATAAATAGTGGGTATGGATATAAAATATACACAGAATAAAAGAATAATGGATTGGGTGATTCTGCTTTTAAACAGTATTATTGTTCTTATCACACTATTTTCCAACAGTAAGGCTATATTAAATTTCCATTGTATTGTAATCTATTCTATTTTATATTTCTGTAAAATATAAACAATTTAAAGACTCAATTGAAAAAAAGTGATATTGATACCAAAATCCATAATGAATGAAAGATTCAATCGCTTGTTTTAAAGATAACTGTTTATTTCACAATAATAATTATATTTTTTAGTGTAAAATGATCGTTAAATCTTCTCCTAATGTTAGAATTTATGCCTATTTATCATATTGTGTCAAAGTGATAAGGCGAGAAGAATTATTTTGTATCAATCACTTAGCTTATCAGGACTACTAATAATGAGAATGAAATCAAAATGGGGTAAAAATTCTAAACAGCGTAGTGTTGCAGATAATGCCAGTGCGGCCGCTTTTATTGCTTGGAGAATTGCTCAAGATGCCTTGCTTGATTTAGAAAGTGAAGATTATCAAACGGATAGCTTAAAGCAACGTATGGATGTTGTGGTTGAATTTGTTATTTTTTTAGCACATTTAGCGGATCGTATTACTTATGAACGCATGTCCGCTGAAGAAAGAGAAGAATTTGTGGTCACTATGGTACAACATCTTGCTCGTACCCATCAGGCCAGTATGGAAGATATTGATGGAGTAAAAGACTATAAAGAAGATTTTATTCAGCTTGTGAATGAACGTATGAGTGATTATTCTGAAATGCCTTATGAAGAAGGTGAACCCAGTTTTGTAATGCGTCGTTATCTGGGTACAAAAGTGCAAGATGTTATGGGAGAACGCCACAATAAATGGATAGAAACACAGGTGTTAGAAATTAATGCTCCTACAGCCATCAAGCAACTCAATAAAGCGATTAATGATCTGTATAAACCTGCTTTTTAAATTAAAAACTTAGCAATTTTTATTTTTTTTAGTCATTTTTTTTAAATAAAACCATGGTATAAAGGGTGTTATTTTGGCGTTAAACTTGCTCTTTCATAAAGAAATTCGTGATCACCATTTATTTAAAGATTTTTCTGATGAATCTTTTCAGTATATTTTACAAACTTCAGGGATACTCTCTCTAAGAAAAAATGAAGTTCTTTTTAAATGCAGTGATATTGCTAAACACTTTTTTTTACTTCGTTCAGGACAAATTACCTTATTTCAAACCTCACTTGAGGGGAATGAAAAAGTAGTGAACATTATTCAATTAGGTGAGACATTTTGTGAAGCCAATATGTTTATAGAAAGTTATTATCACTCAATGAATGCTAAAGCAAGTCATGATTCCGAGGTGTTTTATTTTTCATTGGATATTTTTAAATCACAATTATCCTATACAAATAAATCTTGTCTAGCCATGATGGCAGAAATGAGTCATCGCTTAAAAATGCAAACCCAAGAAATTATTGATCTTTCTATTCATGATGCACAATACCGTTTAGTCCATTATCTTTTAGAAAATTGCTCTCAGATAGAGGATCCATTCCAGTGTCAACCGACACTTAAATTATCAATGACGAAATCCATTTTAGCATCACGCCTCTCTATTACACCTGAAACTTTTTCTAGAATTTTGACACGCTTAAAAAAACAAGCACTGATTACTATTAAAGATGATGTTATTTTTTTAATTAATTATGATGAATTAGTGAAACAGGTTGGTTATTGTGTGGAGAAAAAATCTAAAGTGACGATTAATGAACCATTACGTTTTATTGCTTAAATAAAAAAAAGCCCCTTACATACTCATCATTATAGAAGTAATATAAGGGGCTAAAAAGTTTTTGCCATTTAATACCAACACATTAAGGTATAAACAGCCAGTGATTAATGCTCAAGAGCAAGGAGATCGTAATCTGTTAAACACTATATCAGTAAAACAACCAAATAATATTGGAGAGTAAAACTATTATTCGGCTTAATTAATATAAAGCATTAATCGTGCCATACTATAATAAAAGTAGATAAATTATATTTTATTTATAATATATAATGGGTTATTTTTTTTGGCATGATAATTGATTTTATTATTATTGTGCGAAATTTCAAATTTAAAACGACATATCGTATTATTATTTTTAATGAATAACGATATAGCAATTCTTATGACCAATTAAAATCAATTTTTTGTAATAAACCCACTTGTTTTTGTTGTTGTAGTTGTTGCCACATTGTCGATATTGTCTTATGTGTTTGTGGGTGAATCAGTTCAGGAGCCAGATCAGCAAGAGGGGAAAGTACAAAGGCATATTTTTCAATTTCATCTCGTGGCACATTGACACCATGACTATTAATAATGTCTTGATCGTATAATAGTAAATCAATGTCTAAAGTACGTGCTGAAAATTTTTCTTGATTATGACAGCGACCATTCTTATTTTCAATGATTTTGAGTGTTTTTTCAACATCAAGAGCGGTTAATTCTGTTTCAAAACAAGCCACTAAATTTAAAAAATCATCTCCTTTAAAACCAATTGCCTGTGTTTTATAAACAGGTGAAAGCTGTAATTGACAATGCTCACCAAAACATTCCTGTAAATATTTTATAGCAAGCCGTATGTGTTTCTCTTGTTCGATATTACTACCAATGCCTACATAAATGAGGTGTTTCTTCATAATTTTTTTGCTCATGATTTTTTTATTTAATCTTTTTTAATGTATGCCATACAGTCTGAAATACAGTTCATTACTTTCTACTAATTCCTGATGAGAACCATCGGCAATGATTTTACCATTATCAATAACAATAATACGATCAGCCTGTTTGACAGCACTGAGTCTGTGGGCAATAATTAAGGTGGTTCTATCCGTCAAATAAGATTTAAGAGAATGATGTAAATTATTTTCTGTTTCTGTGTCTAAAGCGGATGTTGCTTCATCAAGAATAATGAGTTTAGGATCGGTTAAAATCATGCGAGCAATGGCGAGGCGTTGTCGTTGACCGCCTGATAAACGAATGCCCTGACGACCGACTAAAGTGTCTAATTGATTGGGTAATTGTTTGACTGTACTGGCCAATTGAGCAATTTCAAGTGCTTGCCATAGTATGCTATCATCAATACTTTCCCCCAATAAAAGATTAGCTCTCACGCTGTCATTAAACAAGACAGGATGTTGTAATACTGCTGAAGTATTTTGGCGTACGGTGTCAAAACCAATATCACTCACAGGAATATTATCAAAATACACTTCACCTGATTCGAGTGGATATAAGCCAAGAATAATTTGAATCAGTGTTGATTTACCACCGCCACTAGAACCCACCAGTGCAACGGTTTCTCCCTGATTAATAGTCAGCGATAATGAGTTTAAAATTCTCGCCTGTGGTTCTTCTTCTGAAACACCATTGGGATAGCTGAAACAAATTTTATCTAGGCGAATGGCAATACTTTTTTGATGTTTAAAAGGGTTGTTCTTACAAGGAATAAAGGGTTCTTGTTTTAGATCAAAAATTTTATTAAGGCGGTTCATGGCAGCTGTAGCACTAAAATAGGAATATTGAATGGTTAAAATTTCTTGAATAGGTCCCATCATATACCAAAGATAGCCAAAGACAGCAAACATGAGACCAATCGATAAATCAGAGGTTAAAACCATAATCATACTTACTGCACGAAAGAGATCAAAACCAAATAAAAAAACAACATGTGAGAGTTGACCCGCAGCATCTGTTTTCCAAGAGTAAGCAATAGAGAATTTCTTTACCTCAGTGGCTTGTGAAATCAGACGTTTAATATAGTGTTGTTCACGATTAGCAGCACGTATTTGATGAATAGCATCTAATGTTTCGACCAGTACTTGTTGGAACAGAGCAATGGCATTATTTTCTCGTAATTTAAGTTTTTTAACTTTTTTACCCATACGTATGGTAATAAATACAACCAAAGGGTTAAAAAATAATAAAATCAATGCTAATTGCCAATTTATCCAAAGTAAGATAATTGCTGTACCAATAATAGATAATACAGCCACAATAAATTTGCTGATAGTCACACTAATAAATTGATCAATGACTTCTATATCAGTGACAAAGTATGAGGCAAATCCACCACTACCAATTGTTTCATATTCACTGATTGCAATTTTTTTAAGATAAAGAGAGAGTTTTTCACGCATTTGCAAAGTAATAGACTTGGCTAAAATAGTAAAGATTCGCATTTGCCAGACATTAAGAATGACGGAACACAGACGTAAAAAAACTGAACCTATCAGAGCAACAATAATATAAATTGTCCCCATTTGCCAATCAAAGGGTAAAAATTGATTCATGAAGGATACGGAAATATCAGGTTTGTTTAATAGTACCTCATCGACCATTAAGGGCAAAATCAGAGGAACAGGTACGGATAATAAAGCGGCAATAATGGCAATAATATGGGCAACAATCAGCTGTTTTTTGTATTGCATTGCTGAATGTATAATACGTTTAAAAGAAAAGTATTGATTTTGTGAACAGTGTTTTTGGGTATCCAAATTTTCTTCCAAAATTAAACCTCGTTGGGATGCTTGTTATTATAAAGTTTAAACAATGCTTGTATTTTTTTGATATACATAACAGGTTCAATGCCACGCACATAGCCATAACGAGAATGTTTATGGTATTCTGGTTTGGATAAAAGTAAAAAAGCTTTTTCAACATGACCAAACCAACGATCAGGGTTTAAGCCTTCTTGTACTGCTAACCAACGAGCATCTCTAAGATGCCCTATGCCAGCATTATAGGCGGCCAGAGTAAACCAAGTATGCACATCTTGAGGGAGTTCACTAGAGAGTTGCCTACTGATCCATGCCATATATTTGATGCCAGCACGTAAACCATTTTCGGGTTTTTCCAAATTTGAGATACCCACCTGAACAGCCGTTTTTGGCATCACTTGCAGTAGACCAATTGCACCTGTCCAAGACTTAGCTTTTGTATTAAAACTGCTTTCTTTATTCACCTGAGCAGCAATTAAACGCCAATCAAAATTATATTCTTTGGATAAAGATTTTATCAATGTATCATAAGTGGATATAATGCTATTATTTTCGACTAAATTATCTCTATTAAATAGGTTACGAGAATTATTAAAATATTTATTATACGTCACATTGTAATATAATTGCTTGTATTCTTCGTCTATAAATTTATTGAGTTCTGCTACTAATTGTTGATTACTGTCGCGTACCATCCAACGATGACCTAGTTGGGAAGTTAGAGCGAGTGATGTTTGTAAATTGCTATGCCAGCTTTTTTCAATATTGGTAATATGCGTATCAGATAATGTTAAGTCATATAAGCCATCCACTACATGTTGGATAATTTCTTCTGTTTCCATTGTTTCTGGTACAAAAGAAATAAAAAAATGAATGTCCAAGTGATTCAGCTTTTTTTGAAGAATTTTGAGTGTCGTCCAATAAGCACTACTTTTTCGGATATAAAAGGTGCGTTTATCCAGATCATTGAGTAATTTAATAGCAGGTTCATTTTTACGCTGTACAACCACTTCATCAACAAATACATAAGGATTGCTAAAACTCACAGGAAGTTGTTCGCGTTCAGGTGTGTTGGTTAAACCCGAAGAAATAATATCACCATAACCTTCTTTTAGCCATTTTGTCATTTGTTCAAAATCTTGGGCAACCAATACTTGTAAGCTGAGTTTTTTCTTTTTGGCAAATTGTTTAATTAAATCATATTCAAAACCCATTAATTGGTTCTTCCATAAAAAATAAGTCGCTGCGTTATTGCGAGTGATGAGTCGCAATTGATGATGTTTTTTAATTTCATCAAAATCACCAATACGAGTATCGGTTTGGTGTTTTGTTAATTTTTCTGTTTTGATGTAGTCATTGAGTTGCTTGAGTAAATTAGGGTTATTTTCACGTACAGCCCAAGCAATAGAACGTGTATTGCTAATATCAAGCACCGCTTTAATGTCATGACGATATTCTTTAAATAATGCCATGCTATTGCTATCGACGACTACAGCATCCAACTCACCTGATAATACTTGTTTAAATAAATCATCAGGTAATAAAAATTCATTTAACTTGATAATATCAAAACTTTGTTGAGAACTTTTTTTTATGGAGGTTAAAGTATTCCAAAATAAAGTATTTGTTGGGACTCCTATTTTTAAGCCTTCCAATTGTTTAATATTAAATATCTCATTATTGGATTGAGCAACGACTAATTGCTGTTTTGAATGATCGATGGGCAAGGTATAATTAATTTGTTGTTTTTTATGTGTTGATAACGTTAAATTGGCCACCACAATATCACCATAGCCTTGTTCTAATAAAGCCAGCATATTAGCTTGTTTTTTAATAGAAACAAATATAGGTTCAAGGCTATTATTTTTAGCAAAGCGTGTAATGGTTTCTAATTCATTATTATAAGATACAGGTTTTCTGGGTAAAAAATGATTAAATTGATCAGAGTAGGGGATAATGATACGTAATATCCCTGTACTTTTAATGGCTGCCCAGTCTGCTTGATTTTTAGGGATAAACTTGAGTGAAGGATCGTTTATCAGAAGTTGTTGACTATTGGATTCATTATATAAATCATTATGTGATTCATTAATAATAATATTATAATTTTTATCACTGATGGGTTGTTGTGTCGCGTGGTGCTGTGCATCGCTATCACAGGCACTCATAAGCATACACGTTAATGTAAATAAAGAAATACATAAAAAGGTTATTAGTGTTTTTATCATAATTTGTGCAATCTATTGCTTAATAGCCATCGCTATCGTGTAAGTCTTTCCTTGCTTCACTTTTTTATAATTACCAAAGACTTCTTTAAAAGAACGTTCTATGTATTTTCGGATACCCGTAATCGTTACAACATAAATGCGACCATTTTGATGAAGGTGGTGGTAGGCATCGATTAAAAATAAGCTGAGTAATTCATTACCCACTTTAGCAGGAATATTAGATACAACTAAACTAAACTGACGTGAACCAATATGATCAAGACCATTACTTAAAAATGCTTCACAGTTATCTAATTTATTGATTTTTATGTTTTTTTTTGTATAATCAATGGCAACAAAGTCTTTATCAATAAGAGTAGTTTTACCATAAGGTGCGAGTCGGGCAATGGTTAATCCCAATGGACCATATCCACAGCCAATATCCAAGCAATGATCGTCTTTATTGACCTTAATATAATCTAACATAAGTTTCGAGCCATCATCAATACTCTTAGGTGAAAAAAGCCCCCAAGTCGTTGCAAATTTCATAGGTTGACTGCACAATTCTGCTTGTATCAGCATATCTTTGCGATATTGTTCAATATTTTGAAAATAACTATTTTTAGATAATGTTTTTTGTGACATAAGGCAATACTCTATATCTTTGATTGATTATAATCCTTTTTGAGAGAAGGAATACACTTAATATTAATTCCATTTTTCGTAATTTCTATATTACAAAGTCATTAACTGTATTTATTATTTATTGTGTAAACACCAGTGACCTGATTTACCTCCTTTTTTTTCCAAAAGGCGTATGTTACTTATGACCATACCTCGATCAACTGCTTTACACATATCATAAACCGTTAACAAGGCTATTTGTGTTGCACATAATGCCTCCATTTCAACGCCTGTTTTACCATCGGTCTCTACTGTACATACACAATAAAGCTTATTTTCAGAGTCAATAATTTTAAGTTTCAGATCAACATGTGTTAATGCAAGTGGATGACATAAGGGAATTAAATTTGCGGTTTGTTTAGCGGCCATAATGCCCGCAATACGTGCAATACCTAAAACATCTCCCTTTTTATGAGTACCAGAACTTATTAATTTTAAAGTGCTAGGCAACATCGTAATATCGCCTTCAGTGATAGCACGTCGATGGGTAACGGCTTTTGCACCAACATCCACCATGTGAGCCTCACCTTGATTATTAAAATGTGTTAATGTATTCATAAAGTCCTTATTCAATCACAAAGTGAATAAAATGATTATTATAGATAAAATATCGTATAATTAAAAATTATACTAAAATTAGAGGACTTATTCCAATATGACTATTCATGTCAAATTTTTTGCAAGTATGAGAGATTTAATGGGAGATGATCAAGAGATTAGTCATAATATATTAGAACAAAAAAATATTAAAACAGTTGATGATCTTTGGATCTATTGTGCAGAAGGAAAAGAACGCCCAAACAATGTATTAATTGCGGTTAATATGGATTATGTGGACGCTCAATATTTCATTAAAGATCGGGATGAAGTGGCTTTTTTCCCACCTGTAACAGGAGGGTAGTTATGAAGGTGATTATTAATAGTGATTGCTTTGATCCTTGGCAAAGACTGAATCAGTTTCAAAGTGAAATGCCTGATACGATGCAAGGCAGTTATGGTGCAACGGCTGTTTTTGTGGGTACGATGCGTGATTTTAATGAGGGAGATGATGTCAGTGACATGTTTTTGGAACATTATCCTGGTATGACAGAACGATATTTAGAAAATATCTGCCTTCAAGCAACAAAAAAGTATGATTTATTAGAAAGTTTAATTGTTCATCGTGTGGGTCATATCAAACCCAATGATTCAATTGTTTTGGTTGCGGTTTGGACAGAACATCGTAAACAGGCTTTTATCGCTTGTCGAGATATTATGGAAAATTTAAAATCTAAAGCACCTTTTTGGAAAAAAGAGCAACTGAATAAAGGTCAAATACGTTGGGTAGAAAAAAATACTCAAGGGTAACTTTACGCTTGAGTATAGTAAGTAAATTACCCATTTATTGATAAAATTTTAATGGGTAATCCATTGTGTTATTTTTCCATCGCAGTATCTATGAATATTTTTTGCTGTTCAGCGACTTCTACACCCATAATCTGAGCAATATCACCACCAAACATTTTACCTAGTAATTCAGCATTCATAGCACCAATATATGTTTTTCCATCTTTTTTCTCATAAACACTGATGGTACATGGCATCATAACGGATAAGATTTTATTACTATCATTTTTAAGAATATTATAAGCATGATCTGCCTGACATAAATTCACCAACATTACAGGAAGAATTTTATGTCCACCATGCTTTTCAACTGATTTATGTAGTGGTTTAATGCCTGCTATGACCCAACCTTCTTTAATCGCACTCATTTTAATTCTGTTAACAGTTTCTTTTAAATCATGAGGACTTTGATATTCATGGAGCATCATCCCAGGCATCATTTTCCAGCCAATGATACCCACCAATAGAATACCAATTATAAATCCAATTAGAATATTTTTTATTGCAGACATTAATACTTCCCCTTTGTTAAAATAAAATACAAGTTATATAAAAATTTATTATTATGGTTCATAACTATAGCATATTTATTTTATTTTTAAAGACTGAGTGGATATTAATTTGTTTTTGTAAGGTATTTGTATTCTTTTTTCTCTTTATTCATAAATTGTTGGGATACTTTGGCGTTTATGTTGAGTATTGTTATAAATTTGAATGATTCTTTTTTCTACAGTGTCTGCTATATTTCGACCCTCAAGAAAATCATCAATTTGATCATAACTGAGTCCTAAAGAAGCTTCATCAGATTTTTCAGGTGATAAGCATTCTAAATCAGCTGTCGGTGTTTTTTCAATCAGACTCTGAGGAGCACCGAGCGTCTTTGCAATTTGTCTGACTTGACGTTTATTTAAACCAAATAAAGGGGCAAGATCACAGGCACCATCACCATATTTGGTATAAAAACCGGTTACATTTTCAGCAGAATGATCAGTACCCAGTACTAAACCACCTATCAAACCCGCAATTTCAAATTGAACCACCATACGAGTACGGGCTTTTACATTGCCTTTAGCAAAATCAATAGTCTCTTCAGAATGTATGAGTGGCTTATTTTCTCTGAGAGAATGAAGTACTTCATTATGAATACCGTCAGTGCCGGGTTTGATATTCACGACTAAACTATGGTCAGCTTGTATAAAATTAAGAGAGATTTGAGCATCTTCTTCATCAGCTTGAATATCATGAGGTAAGCGTACAGCATAAAATTGGTAATGATGTGTATTGTGTGCCTGATTTAAAGCATTAATGGCTAATTGTGCCAAACGCCCACAAGTGGTGGAATCAATACCACCACTAATACCCAACACTAAATTTTTTAGACCAGAAGAAAGAAGTTGTTGCTTGATAAAATGAATGCGTCGCTCAATTTCAAATTCTGCATTAATTTCAGGAAGGACATTCATGGTATTAATAATATCTTGTCTGCTTAAAGAAAAATGATTCAAAAGATTAACCTCTAATTTAATAGGTTTAGATTGAAAATAATATTGCTGAATGGAGTAATTGTATTAAAAAATGGATAGATGATAATGAATTATAAATATATGGTGTAACGAAATGAAAAGTAAAATGGTGCGCCTGAGACGATTTGAACGTCCGACCTTCGCCTCCGGAGGGCGACGCTCTATCCAGCTGAGCTACAGGCGCACTATAAACACAAAGAATTATATACTATTTTGATAAAAATTTGAAGACTGGGGTAAGTGGCACTCAATATTTTGTAAGTATTGAGTGTCCGTTAAAACACGTTGGGTAGCCTTTTTTACCCAACGGATTTTATGTAACCTATTTTGATTACTTATTTTCTCTATGTTTTGTTAAATGTTCAACCACACTAGGATCGGCTAACGTGCTGGTATCACCCATATTATCTAATTCATTACTGGCAATTTTACGTAAAATACGGCGCATAATTTTACCAGAGCGAGTTTTAGGTAAGCCCGGAGCCCATTGTACAAAATCTAATGAGGCGATAGGTCCAATTTCATTACGGACTTGTTTAACCATCTCAATTTTTAGCTCATCACTGGCTTCTACCCCTTTGACTAAAGTGATGTAAGCATAAATTCCTTGACCTTTAATATCATGTGGATAACCAACAATAGCAGCCTCAGCAACGCCCTTGTGTAATACTAAGGCACTTTCAATTTCAGCAGTCCCTAAACGATGACCAGAGACATTTAAAACATCATCGACACGTCCAGTGATCCAATAATAATCATCTGCATCACGACGTGCACCATCACTGGTAAAATAATGACCGGGATACGTACTAAAATACGTATCAATAAAACGTTGGTGATCGCCATAAATAGTACGCATTTGACCCGGCCAACTGGCACTAATGACTAATGAACCAGAAGCGGCGACTTCATTAATAATATTGCCATCCGTATCCATGAGATTGGGCTGAACACCAAAGAAGGGACGGGAGGCAGACCCTGGTTTTAAAGCGGTTGCCCCTGGTAGTGGGGTGATCATAAAGCCACCTGTTTCAGTTTGCCACCAAGTATC
>JAGLFC010000046.1 GCA_023144715.1 Gammaproteobacteria bacterium
GTATCAACAATTGGGCAATTTGTTTCACCCACGACATGATAATACCATTCCCATGCTTCAGGGTTAATGGGTTCACCCACTGATCCTAAAAGATGCAAACTAGAACGATCAGTTTTTTTAACAGGTTCGTCACCCTCACTCATTAAAGCTCTAATCGCGGTGGGAGCTGTATAAAAAGTATTCACCTTATGCTTCTCAACCACTTGCCAGAAGCGTGAAGCATCAGGGTAAGTAGGAATACCTTCAAACATCAAAGTAATGGCACCATTTGCCAGTGGACCATAAACAATATAACTATGACCTGTAATCCAGCCCACATCAGCAGTACACCAATAAACATCACCGTCTTTGTAATCAAAGGTGTATTTATGTGTGACAGCTGCGTAAAGCAAATAACCAGCTGTGGTATGTAATACACCTTTTGGCTTGCCAGTCGATCCTGAGGTATAAAGAATAAAGAGGGGATCTTCAGCATCCATTTCTTCAGGAGGACAATAATCTTCAACAGTTTTTGCTACTTCGTGGTACCAAATATCATGCTTATCGTTCCAAGCTACTTCACCTTTGGTATTTTGAATCACTAATACGGTATGCACATTAGGGCATTGAGCAACCGCTTTATCAGTATTTTTCTTTAAAGGAACGGCTTTACCACCCCGCAGTCCTTCGTCAGCAGTAATCACAATTTGACAATCAGAATCTAAAATACGATCTTTAATTGCTTCTGGAGAAAAACCACCAAATACGACTGAATGAACAGCTCCAATACGTGCACAGGCTAACATGGAATAGGCAGCTTCTGGAATCATAGGCATATAAATACACACTCGATCCCCTTTTTTTACACCGCGTGCTTTCAATACATTAGCAAAACGATTGACGTGATCAGAAAGTTGTTGGTACGTAATTATATCTGATTTATTGGGATCATCACTTTCCCAAATAATAGCCGTTTGATCGGCACGTTTTTCTAAATGACGATCAATACAATTGTACGTGACATTAAGTTTTGCACCTGTAAACCATTGAATACTGACATCAGGATTGCCTTGCCCATCATCATAGTGCCAATCACTGACTTTATCCCAAGGTCTGGAAAAATCAAGAAATTGATCCGCCATATCCGCCCAAAAAGTATCTGGATCGTCAATAGATTGTTGATATAGGGTGTTATATCGATCTTCGTTAATATAAGCCCGATCTGCGACTGTTTGAGGAATGGGGTATATTTTATCACCAGCCATAATATGCTTTCCTTTAAAAATGAATATAGAATAAAAAATATCAATTAACTAAAAATTTGTTGCCACCAACGTTTTCTATTACCTACTGGGGCAAATTCAGCGTGTAAGTCAATAGGAATTGTTTTACTTAAAATCCAACCAGGTAATGGTGGAGGTAAGTTACTAGAACCACAGACTTGCCCAAGATTATTGGGATCATAGATTTTAATAAATGTGGGCGATGTTTTGCTGTCAGTGTAAACAATACCACAGTAATCATGGTCATGATCATGTTTTAATAATTTATCAAGCTCTTTAATAAAATGTTGTACTTTATCACTAGGGCAAGTATTTGTTGGAGGAGTGTCACCAATATGATAAATGTACCACTCGTTTGTTGAATCTAAAAGTATGGTTTGCCAAAGCTCATCTAATTGATGCCAGCGTAAAATACCAATCAACTTGCCATGGAATTTTTCCATAAACGGCGGTGTGAGTTGAGTTGCTGTTTGTATCACTGGATAGCTCCTAAACTGAAATAATTGAAACAATGTATACAAGAACTAGATTAAACCATAATTACTTATTTTTCCATCTTTAGACTTTGATTTATATCCCATCTATTAAGAAAACATTGCTTATAAATAATCATTATGAATTATATGGTGACATATTATAAAATATGACACTTTGATTGATCCAGAATTAGAATTTTATTGCTTAATTTTTTACTAATGTATAACAAGGAATATATTGACTGCCTGGAAGCTTCATTCGTTGTTGATCCACAAAACTGCTTAATAAATCATCTAAGGGATCAAGAATGTCAGCATCACCATTCAACTCAAATTTACCGTATTTCTCAATAGCACGAATACCTTCTTCTTTTACATTACCTGCCACAATGCCAGAAAAAGCACAGCGTAAATTAACCGCTAAGGAGTGAATATCTTGATCTTTGTGTAATTGTAATGCCTTCATATTTTTATGATTGGGTTCAAAAGGGTGTTGAAATGCCTGATCAATATAAATTTTCCAATTAAAATAATAAGCATCATGATTGGCTTCTCTAAATTTTGTTATTTCTTTAAATTGTGCTTTAATTTTACGTGCAACTAAAGCAGGATCATCAATAATAATAGTATATTTTTGTTGTCCTTCAAAACCTAATGTCTGTTCAATGAAATGATGAATCTTTTTAAAATATTCTTCACTACTTTTAGGGCCTGTTAAAATAAGAGGGAAGGGCAACTCTTTATTCTTTGGATGCAATAATATACCCAGTAAATACAATATTTCTTCGGCAGTACCCGGTCCCCCAGGGAATACAATGACCCCATGTCCTATACGTATAAAGGCTTCAAGACGTTTTTCAATATCAGGTAATATGACTAATTCATTCACAATGGGATTGGGGGATTCTGATGCAATAATGCCCGGTTCAGTCAAACCAATATAACGACCATTATGAATGCGTTGTTTGGCATGAGCAATATGTGCCCCTTTCATCGGTCCTTTCATGGCACCTGAACCACAACCTGTACAAATATTGAGACTTCTTAATCCCAATTGATAGCCAACATCTTTGGTATATTCATACTCTATGCGATTGATAGAATGCCCTCCCCAACAGACTGCAATATTAGGCATCACTTCGGTTTGAAGCACTTTGGCATTACGCAAAATATGAAAAATAGCATTGGTAATATCATCTGATAAGGTTAAATTAAAACGTGAATTGGTTTTAATTTCATTGCCGACAAAAACAATATCTCGTAATACGCAAAATAAATGCTCTTTAATACCTGTGATAAGAGTGCCATCAACAAAGGCTTGTTCGGGGGCATTACTAATATGCAATTTAATACCACGTTCTTCTTGAATGACTTCAATATGAAAATCAGGGTAACGTTCCAATACGGCTTTAGCATTATCTTCAGAACTTCCCGTGTTGAGTACGGCTAAAGAACTGGCACGAAATTCAGTGGCAAACTTTTCTTTACTCGCATTCAGTAATATATGTACTTCCCACTGTGATAATACGCCCATCTTTCCAGAAGGCGTTAATAAAGCATTAATTTTTTTCATAGAGAAACCTTATAATTTTTTTATTATTATACTATAGTTACTCTTTATTTTATTTCTGTTAACCTTCCTTTTTAAATGAAAAGACCTATATGAAAATAGTTGCTTTAGATACTTCAACCAATGCCTGTTCGGTCACATTATTAGAGGGTAATCAACAGGATTTTTCTTGTATTGAACGCTTTGAAATTGTACCCCGACAGCATACTCAATTGATATTACCCATGCTTGATTCTGTATTACAGACAAGTGGTTATCAGATCAAAGATATTGATGTGTTAGCTTTTGGACATGGACCGGGTGCATTTACAGGAATACGGGTGGCTACAGGAGTGATTCAAGGTATCTCTTATGGTGCTGATTTACCAGTAGCCTCTATCTCTTCACTTGCAGCATTAGCTCAAGCTGCTTATCATAAAAATACTTCATGTCATAAAATTCTCGTTGCAAATGATGCTCGAATGAATGAAATTTATTTTGCTGCTTATGAAATACAACAAGGTTTTATGACGTTAATAGGTACAGAATGTGTTATTAAGCCAGACGATCTCGAAGCAAGTTTGAACGATTTAAAACTTGATAATAGTTGGCAATTAGTGGGTAATGGTTGGTCTGTTTATAAAGAAACATTAACATCCATCAATAATCAATGTATGGGAATGTTGGCTGATGACCTGATTTATCCTAATGCCAGAGACATTGCTTATTTGGCTTTTAAAGAAATTAATAATCAAACCTTATTAAATGCAGAACAGATAAGTCCTGTTTATTTAAGAAATAATATCGCACAAAAAAGTAACAAAAAATGACTATCCTTTATATTTATAATTTATCACTCTTATTTGTTTCAAATATTCTTATAAATAAGTAAAATTAATTGTATTTCAGCATAAAACCCTCTACAATATCGCACCTTTGATAAATTGATTTTTCTAAGTCATTGATTTATCAATTCCTTGCTTTTTATATATTATTATTTTCCTAATATTAGGAAGCTGATTAACCCCCCTATAAGGCTAATTACCCGAAAGGATTGTCTAAATGAGACATTATGAAATTGTATTTCTTGTCCACCCTGATCAGAGTGAACAAGTACCTGCTATGATAGAACGCTATCGTACCACTGTTGAAACAAACGATGGTGTCGTTCATCGTCTGGAAGATTGGGGTCGCCGTCAACTGGCTTATCCTATTAATAAAATTCACAAAGCACATTATGTATTAATGAATGTTGAGTGTGACCCTGCTAATATTGATGAGTTAACACATGCTTTTCGTTTTAACGATGCGGTTATTCGTAACCTAATCATCTCTATGAAAAAGCCTTATACGGATGCTTCTCCTTTAGCGAATGAAAGAGCTAAAGATAAAGAAGAAACACCTTCTGAAATGCCTTCTGAAAATCCTGAAAGCCCTTCTGAAAAGCCCGCAAGCCCTGCTGAAAAAACTGTTGAAAATGAAGACAGTAGTACTTCAGAAGACGCTTAAAACACAATAGAGATTAATCAATAAAGGTGAAGAAAAATGTCACGTTATTTCCGTCGTAGAAAATACTGTCGTTTTACTGCTGAAGGGATCACAGAGATCGATTATAAAGATCTAGCAACCCTAAAGAACTATGTCATGGAAAACGGTAAGATTGTACCTAGCCGTATTACCGGTACCAGTGCTAAATACCAACGCCAGTTATCAACCGCTATTAAACGCGCTCGTTACTTGGCTTTACTTCCATATACAGATAGTCACGACTAAAACGAAATTATCCGTTTAGGTTTGTTATATTGACTTGAATTTAGAGAGAGTTCAGATGAACATTATTCTATTAGAAAAAATCAATAATTTGGGACAATTAGGTGATCAAGTGTCTGTTAAGTCAGGCTTTGGTCGTAATTTCCTTATCCCTCAGGGCAAAGCATTGCCTGCCACAAAAATCAACATTGAAATGTTTGAAAGTCGTCGTGCAGAGCTAGAAGCTGCTGCTGCTGAGTCTTTAGGGACTGCTACAGCACGTGCTGAAGGCTTGAATGATAAAGAAGTTGTTATTATTCGTAAAGCAGGTGATGAAGGTCGTATGTTTGGTTCTGTGACCAATTCAGATATTGCTGAAGCATTGACGGCAATTGGTGCTGACGTTGAAAAACGTGAAGTACGTATGCCTGAAGGTGTGATTCGTGAACTAGGCGAATATGAATTTGCGATTCATTTACATAGCGATGTAAATGCAATGGTTAAGGTTATTGTTGAAGCTGAATAAGCTTGAGCATTAACATAAAAAAGACTCTGATTGCATCTGATCAGGGTCTTTTTTTTATCTTAACTATTAATAGGGTTTTCCAAAATTTTGTGTCCAGTAATATCGGTAATTAGAATGTTCGTTATATAATAGTGCCATACCGACTTGAGTAAAATCAGCATCCATTATATTATCACAATGTCCATCACTATTTAACCAACCTGTAATCACACTTTCTATTGAGCTATATCCTGCCGCAATATTCTCACCAATGGTGGAATAGCGATACTCATAATAGCGAATACGATCTGTCATTGTGCTTGTACTGATACCGTCTATATTCATTGCTACAATATCAAATTCTGTTCCTGATCCCGTGTGGGAAAATACACCGCTATAAGCCATATCATAATTATGTACATAAGCAACTTTATAAAGTTTATCACTCCAAGTAAGGGGAGCAACGGAAGATTTTATGCCATAGCGACCACAATCTTGAGCATGACTTCGAGCATTGTTGATGGCCGTTAAAAATTCTTGTTTTTGAGTATCATTGATATTAGGAATAGGAAATTCAGTTTCTATAGGCGTATCTGAAGATACTAAATAGTTAATAATGGGTACAAGTACTGGGTTACTTGATGCTGTGGCAATAGGTGTGATTATTATAATTATAATAAAGCTTATAGAGATATTTATTTTTAACATGTTATATCCTTTCATAATTTCTTAGTGTCAACTAATGGTTCTATTATTAATATAATAGTCTAATAATTCAAGGTATTGGATGGTATTTAAAAAAATTTAGGGTTTACCTCTATATTATTAAACTTTCTAATATGTTGTTATATACACAGTGATAAATAAAAACCAAGGGGAATTGGGGAGGAGCTAAACTTAAAGTGAATAAATATTTTTTAAATTAAGAGTGTATTAAATACCATATTTATTATAAAACAGATATAAAGCACTGCTTGAAAATAGGAATTTGATAGTAAAAGATGCTCTGCTAAAATACGGTATGCACGATAATGATTTACTAATTTTAAGTTTACTGTTAAAAGCCCATTTTTAATGGGCTTTTTTTTTATTACTTATTTTTTAAAGGGTAAATAAATACCACTTATAGGGTATATACTAATTGACAGTTAAGGTGTTTCTGTACAAAAATGGAGTCACAATTTAAATTTTTTAGTAAATTTAACTTACAACATATTACGTTATTACCATTAATTTGATTAAAGTTTAGAGTCAGTAACAACGTAACAATGATGAACAAATAAACCCCTCATATTATTAAAAAGAATAAAATATTAGAAGGGATTCTATTATTTAACGGAGATTGTAAACATGGTCACTTTTGAAGAACTAAATCAGCAAGATCATAAAATTGCTGAACGTACAAAAATTATGTTGTATATGATTCAAGATCGTACTATTTGTGATACTGATGTCACTTGCGACTTATTTTTTGATCTCACTGATAGAATCAAAAAACAAATGGATCTTAAAGAACGAGAGCTTTATAAAGGTTTATTAACGAATAGTGATAAAAGTATTAAATTGATGGCTGAGAACTTCCTTTCAGGTTCTGCGGCAATCAAAAGCATTTTTAAGCGTTATATGAAGCGTTGGTGTCATAATAAAAATTTACGCATTAAAAATCACGATCAATTTGTGACAGAAACAGAAGAACTTTTTGAGATGATTGAAACGCGTCTTATTGATGAAACTGAAAAGTTTTATCCTATTGTTCGTCGTGTTTATGGTGAAAAAATGGCGGCATAATTACTAAAAGTTATTGCTCGCATCAATGGGGCATTGTTATTCACTCAAGTGCTGTGAACAATGATCCCATTTGATATGATCTTTTTTCTTCACTGTTTTATTCGTTTAGTTCGTATCGCCGAACCAATCATAACTGCAATCTAAATGTTTTCTAATGGTAATTAAGCCTTCCAGATTATCATCAATAATAACTTGTAATGGTGATCGATTCTGAAATTTTTTACTACTACGTGTCATCCAAAATAAAGACATTCTTGGATTAGTGGGGTAACTCGTCGCTAAGGCATTGAGAATACCCTCTAAGTGTCGTACACGCTCATTAACTTCTGGAATATCTGGAAAGAGAGTTGTATGACGATATTGTGATAAATGACGTACTTTGACCGTTTTTGGCAACGCCAAAATGGATAATATGTGTTCACCATCAAGTTTCCAATCATCTAAAGCATGCATGATCGCATGAGTCATTTCTATGTTATGATTATCCGTTGTTAAATTTTGCATTATATTTTTTAACCAAATTGAGTTGATATAAATAATTTCTTAGTATTTTACTAGGTTATTATTGTATCATTAGTTTCTTCATATTCCCAGAAATTCATTAACAACAAAAAAAGAGAAAAATAGTGTCCAATAAAGAAAAAACAGTGGCTGATAAAGTGGCTTTTTTATTAGATGATCAAGAAATGTTAACGTATGATCGTTCACAAATGTTACCTGAGCAACAAAGTGAACACCTTAAACGCCTTGATAATCAACTGAATGAAGGTTTTATTTTAATTGATAAAAAGATTACACAGCCTGATTTACAACAAAAAACACAATTTCTTGCCCTAAATTTAGTGCATGCCTTATCAAAGAATGATGATAATAGTGCGATTATGATGTTTAGTTATTTAGTGACTCGACTGCCTGATTTAAAACAGGTAAAAGCTAAAACCAAACAACAAGAAAGTGGTGGTCAACAAATTGGTATAGAATTTGTGTTTGATGAAATAAAATCTGTCGGTCAAAAAATTGACTTTCACCCTAATACATCCATTCATTAATATAGAAGCTTACTATGCCACTTATTTTTTTACCCAATTCAGGTGCTAGAGAACGTCATCTACAACGCCAATATCAAAATCCTCTCTTTAGTGAAGAACACAGAGTATTTGATGAGCAACGCTTATCAGGTGCTCGTTATATGGATGAACAAGAAGAAGCCAAATTTATAGAAATTTTTCATGGTCTATTAAACGAAGTCGCTGAACTCAAGCCTAATGAAGGCAGTGAAATTATGTTGGACTTAAAATCTCGTTTGGATCAATGTTATGAACAATGCAGTGGGCTTGCTGGACCACGAAAAAATGAAAAACAAGCCATTACACAATTAATTAATGTAATGATGAGTGCTATTTGGAAAGGGGCGGAAGGTGATACAGAAGCAGAACAGAATTTAAAAGAAGAAGAAATTGCTCGAAATACACATTTTCAATTATTAGCCTTTCCCTTGGTTGCTGATTTACTCAGACCTCGTTCACCCATTGCACAGGATCAATTAATCGCGACGTTATTAAGTGAATCTGAAGAAGCGGTCAATGCAGCCTTTCAATTATTTGATCATGAACACCAACAATTAATTGTACAACAAGCCACGCAACTACTTGAAACTCTATCTGTTGACATTCCACCTAATCAGCAAGAACACTTATTACACGCTAAAGAACGTTTAGATCAGATGAATCAACTCTTATCCACTTTTAATTGATGTGAGATAAACCGCAAGTACATCGTTATTAATGTGACCTAGCTGTTTTCTTAATGTAATTGCAGGTTGTTTTTCTTTATGTTCAAGACGCATGATTTTTTGTAATAGTTGAAAACTTTTAGGAGTAAATTTATTAGACTTAATATTAATTCTAAGACCAGACTCTTTTATGAGCCACCAAGTGGGGAAATCTATGATGTCCCAATCCAGATCTAAAAAATGATTGACATGGTTTTGTAACAGATTATTACGTGCTAATAATAGCTCATCAGGTAATGCAGTAAATTGCCAACATCTATTACATAGGGCTTGTTGATACCTTTTATCATATCCTAGTTCTGCTAATGCAAGCGTATGACGTGCTGATAAAGTGGGCAATGAAGTAAAAATAGTTTTGTTTTTTTCAATACTACTGATTACTTTTTGCCAATTCGGTATTTGTTGATAACAAAATGAAGAATGTAGAGATATGTTTGGCTCATTTTTTTGTTCATAATAAAAATTATCATCAATTTGTCCTGCTAAACGAGACCAAAAAAAGGACATATAGTCTCGTTCTTGTCCCGATAATATTTTTTTTGCAAGGGGTTGTAATTCATTCAATAAAAAATTCATTTCCTGTGTGTGATCAGGAATTTTTTTTTGTTCTAACGCATTAATCAGAGCATCTAATAGATCACAGGCAGGTTGAAAAAACTTATGATTAGGTTCTGCTTGACTCAATGCTTGAATGTGTTGGCTGGCACTTTGAATATTACGTGTGATTAAGCCTTGTTTTAAGTGTTTGATAATTGTAACGGATGGATTATCAAAAAAAAGATCCATTTGAAGCGTGTCATCATGGCGAATATATTGAATATTAAGTTTATTGGCAAAAGCACTTTTTTTAGGAAAAAAATGGAGTGCTTGTGTGGTATTATTTTTTCCCCATTGATAAACATTCATGGGTTCAGCCAATAATTTTAAAGAACGGACATAAAAGCTGGCTTGATCTAATATGTTTAAAGCCTGTTTTGAATGTTCAGTCAAAGTATCACTGAGATAGGGAATAATGCCTGTACACCATTGTTCATAGTGGTTATAACTGAGTAAATTTAAGCGTAATAACAGCTCAACAGGTTGGTAGCAGGCGGTTTCTATAATCATTTGGTCAATAATTTGAACAATATCTTTATTGATTTTTTTTTGTCGTTTCATTTTTTCTACTAACTGAATTATCTGGCTTGAATCCACTCTAAAGAGTCCCAAACTTTTTGGGGTAAGCTTGACATTAAATAAAGCATAAATAAGTATTTTTTTATTTGCCTATTGGAGTATAAATGAATCAGCCGAATAAACCAGAAGAAACGTATATTGACACATCAGATGCTAAAGAATCACGCGAATTTTTAGCAGAAAAAGTAGCCGAATTAACGCAAAAATTAGAGACGTTACCTGCGGTTGTTGAACCCATGCAAAGAGCAAAATTATTACTCGACTTGGCTAATGCTGAATTAGGTATGACACAAATGAGTGATGTTTGGAATCATGCTAAAATGGCGTTTGATATTTGTATTGCACACGAAGAATGGCAACTGGCTATTGAAGCCTGTGATTTGCTTTACCAAACAGAACAACCCTCTTCAATTGTGGCATTGGGACATGGTGTGTGGTTATCCGTTACCTATCCTGTAGAACCAGAATACAGTATTAATATGCTTAATAATGTGATTAATGAAACCACTGATGATGCGGATGGTGCTGCTCTGGCTGCAATCACCGCCCACTTTATTGTTGATCAGCGTACTGACGGTGAAAAAAGTAAGGATCTTAAAGTCCTCACCAGTAATATGTTAGCCAAAGTGGCACAGCGTCATAGCCAAGTCGAAACGCAAGTGGGTTTGGATGTCTGGATGGATAAACTGCAATTAAGAGAACCTGATGTTTTTTTACCACGTATGAGCATGGTGGTGGGAGCAATTGTAGGGGATGGTAATTGGTGGTTTGATCGAGACGCATTAAAAAGTAAAATTGCCCATTAAATAATAACACTAATAAGGATGCCTTTAGATGTCTGGTAAGTTATATATTCAAACCTTTGGTTGTCAGATGAACGAGTATGATTCGGCAAAAATGGCAGATGTCTTGCGTGAATCGCATGGGGTTGAGCAGGTTTCTGAACCTCAGCAAGCTGATATTTTATTACTTAATACGTGTTCTATCCGAGAAAAAGCACAGGAAAAAGTATTTTCATTATTGGGACGTTTTCGGCAACTCAAAGAACTGAATCCTAATATTGTGATTGGAGTGGGAGGCTGTGTTGCTAGTCAAGAGGGGGAGCTCATCCGTAAAAGAGCACCTTATGTGGATTTAGTGTTTGGTCCACAAACCTTACACCGTTTACCAAAAATGTTGGATGAAGTCTCCAAAATTCATCAACCTGTGATTGATGTTTCCTTCCCTGAAATTGAAAAATTTGATAATTTACCTGAACCTCGTGCTGATGGACCCAGTGCCTTTGTTTCGGTGATGGAAGGCTGTAGCAAATATTGTACTTTTTGTGTGGTGCCTTATACTCGTGGTGAAGAAATTTCTCGTCCCTTAGATGATGTGGTGGCAGAAGTTGCTTCCCTTGCAGAACAAGGTGTTGTGGAAGTGAATTTATTGGGGCAAAATGTAAATGCCTACCGTGGTACGACACACGAGGGTGATATTGCTGATCTGGCTCTATTAATTCATTATGTGGCTCAAATCGAAGGCATTCAACGTATTCGCTATACCACTTCGCATCCTAATGAATTTTCAGACAGCTTGGTTGAAGTGTACCGTGAAGTGCCTGAATTAGTGAGTTTTGTCCATTTACCTGTCCAAAGTGGTTCAGATCGTATTTTAAGTTTAATGAAGCGGGGACATTCTGCTTTAGAATATAAAAGTAAAATCCGCCGTATTCGTGAAGCTCGTCCTGATATTTTTATTTCTTCAGATTTCATTGTAGGTTTTCCCGGTGAAACAGATGCTGATTTTCAAGCCACGATGACATTGATTGAAGAAATTCGTTTTGACCAAAGTTTTAGTTTTATTTATAGCCCTAGACCGGGTACACCCGCCGCTTCATTGCCTGATGATGTACCAATGAGTGTTAAAAAAGATCGTTTAAGTCAATTGCAAGCACGTATTAATGGTTATGCAATGGAATATTCACAGAAAATGATTGGTACGATTCAGCCTGTTTTGGTGCATGGTGTCGCAAAAAAAGATACTTCTGAAGCAGCAGGAAGAACAGAAAATAATCGAGTGGTCAATTTTGATCCTCAAGGGCAGGAATTAGTTGGTAAAATTATTCCTGTAAAAATAACCGCCGCTTATCGAAACTCCTTACGGGGTGAATTGCTCTAATGTTGTGAATGATTATAAGACTGAGATTGAAAAAATGACAAAAAAAATGACCCATAAAGTAAGCAATCAAGACGATTCATCACAATTGACACTTGAACCTGTTGATAATGCTCGCTTAGTGAATTTGTGTGGACAATTAGATGAACATTTAAGGCTCATTGAACGCCGTTTAGCCGTACAAATTGCTAATCGAGGTAATAAATTTAAAATTACAGGCAAAAAAAGTGATCGAGAAGCCACCATTGTTGCCTTAGAAGCTTTATATAAAGATTCTGATAAAAATATATTAGATCCAGCACGCGTGCATTTATTTTTACAAGAATCAAGTCTTGCCTCTCAAGTGAAAGAAAAAGCACAAGCAAATACCAATAGTCAAACAGAAGGTGAAGAAGCTCAAGATGTCTCTATTCTTGCAGGTCGTAGCTTGATTAAAGCACGGGGTAAAAATCAGCAAGATTATTTATTAAAAGTCTTAAAACATGATATAAATTTTGGTATTGGTCCTGCTGGAACAGGTAAAACTTTTTTAGCAGTAGCGTGTGCAATACAGGCTTTAGAGCGAGATCAAGTGAGACGTATTATACTCACACGTCCTGCCGTAGAAGCAGGTGAAAATCTGGGTTTTTTACCGGGTGATTTATCCCAAAAAATTGATCCTTATTTACGCCCTTTATACGATGCGTTATATGAGATGTTGGGCTTTGAAAAAGTGGCTAAACTGATTGATCGTAATGTGATAGAAGTGGCACCACTGGCCTTTATGCGCGGTAGAAGTTTGAATGAATCCTTTATTATTTTGGATGAAGCACAAA
>JAGLFC010000047.1 GCA_023144715.1 Gammaproteobacteria bacterium
GCAGGTAAACCATCCATTTTAATTTGACCATCATCAATCCAGATGGCACGATCACAAATACTTTCAATATGAAACATGGAATGAGAACAAAATAAAATAGTTTTACCTGATTCTTTAAAGTTCATAATCCGATCAAATGACTTTCTGGCAAAATTACCATCGCCTACTGATAAGGCTTCATCAATAATTAAAATATCAGGATCAACAGAAGTGGCTACTGAGAAGGCTAAACGGACAAACATACCCGATGAATAGGTTTTAACAGGCTGATGGATGAATTGTTCAACGCCAGAAAATGCCACAATATCATCATATAAATTATCCATTTTGGTACGACTGATCCCTAAAATTGCACCATATAAATAAATGTTTTCATGGCCACTCAATTCTGGATGAAAGCCTGTACCAAGTTCTAATAAGGCGGCAATTCTCCCTGCGGTCTCAATTGTTCCACCACTTGGTGAGGCTGTACCACTGATTAATTTTAATAAAGTGCTTTTACCCGCACCATTATCACCAATAATACCCACCACTTGCCCTTTTTCTATAGTGATACTGATAGGGTTCAGTGCTTTAATGACTTCAGCCGTAGAATGTCCTGTAATGACTTCTTTTAAACGTTGAAAATCATTGTTATATAGCTGGTAGTGCTTATAAACGTTATGTAAATTAATCATTATTATACAATATCCCGAATATGTTTTTCAGCACGTTTAAAAAATAGCCATGAAGGGGCTAATAATAAAAACCATTCTACAAATAAGCGTAGACTCACATTGCTTGCAGGTAATTGGTGATCGTTAATGACTGAGTGAATGGCAGACATCACATCGGCAATGGGGTTGAAGATAAGATAAAATTGATATTTTTCTGGGATAAGTACAGGCATATATAAAATGGGGGATAAATACATCATCATAGTCAATAAAAAAGGCATGACTTTACCAAAATCTTTAATGAAGACTCCTAGGGTGGCAAAGAGATATACTAAAGGCAGTAACCATAAAAATAATACAAAAAAGACCAGCAGTGATAATAATAGAGATAACCAACCATTAAGTATAAAAACCACAAAGAGATAAATGACTAAAAAAATACTCAATGAAAAAATCATACTTAATAAAGGTAAAATTTCAAGAGGAAAAATGGTGCGCTTAAATAAATCTGAATATTCTTGAAATAAATTGGTTGAACGAGATAATACTTCTGAAATGAGCAACCAAGGGATCATACCTACTAAAAGGTAGTTTACAAAAGGAGTTTCACTTGGAAAACGTACTTGCAAGATTACATCAATCAAAAACCATAATGCCAATACTTGTAATGCCTGTTGTCCCACTAACCAAAAAACACCTAAGCTTGTACCCGCTGTTTTTGTCCTAAATTCACGTTTATAGAGTACCCAAAATAAACCTTTATTTTGTATAAGACTGAGACATGGCATGTAAATACATAAAAATGAATATTTTAAATAACGAACCAGATTATTCATTGAATCAAGAGACCTATTTTAATTAATACTAATTTCTAAACTTGGTAATACACGTAAAATGATGGGTAATTCACGACTATTTTTAAGATTAACTTCTTCAACATAGGCGGTCACTGTTGTTTGTCCTTGTTGCTCAAATTCAGTGGGATAAACCGCAATGGCATAAAATTTTGATGTTTTAAGTGTAAACCATGTTTTTGTTTTTTGCATAATAGATGGTGGTAATAATATATCCAATTCACTGAGAGTATTAAAACTTTGAGCTTTTCTCACTTTAAGGATTTGATTGACGATTTTTTCATCAAGACCAGGAATCATGAGTAATACTTCTTTAGTGGCGTAGTTAGGATTCACCTTGCCTTGTGTTTTGCCATGTAGAGTAAATACTTTTTCTAAATCAATGCCTTTAAAAATCTCTTCATATCCTTTAATCATCCTTATTTCATCCACTGATGCAAAAAAACTATTGCGTGGCTTATAAGGTAGTTTTTGCTTTTCATAATATTGTTTTTCGGCACCATTGAGGCGTTTTAAATCATCTTTATCTTGCCAATCCAGCCAAGTATCGACTAATTCAGGAATTTTTTTATTATGTTCACCTAAAATTTGTTCTAAAAGTTGTTTTAGTTTTGCTTTAGATAAGCGATTAAGACTGATTTTTCCTGATAAGTTATAGATTCTAACCGTGATACCTTCAGGCGTTTTATAATGTAATTGTAAAGCTCTTCCATCAAATAAATTATCATTATCTTCTTCTTTATAGCCTGTAATTTTTTTAACATTTGTTTTATTGAGTTTTTCTATTAAAATTTCTAAATAGGCTTTATCTAATGTTTCTAATATACGGCTCCAATCTTGCAATGCTTGTTGCTGATTAATGACTGTCAGTGCTGATAAACGAACATTAGTCGCAATTGCGGTGACTAGAATAAGTGCCAACATAATAAGCCACATGACAATAATCAGTACAGAACCTTGGCTATGATTGGGGGTATTTTTTATAAAATAATTCATCTTCTTCTCATTAAACCTGTATTTTCTCCACCACCAAATCCTCCAGATGAGCTTTTTTGTGGCTGAGCACGAATAAAAGCAAACATCTCATAAGTATTACTGTCTTTATCATCATTTTTATCGTGCTGTGTAAAGTGGATTTTTACCCCTAAAGGTAATTCATTATCGGTATCTTCTAACGTTTTTTTCCACTCTTTACTTTCTTTGTCTTTGATTTTATTTTCTATTAAATAAGAAAAAGACACTTTATAATCCTTAAAATAAATTGTTTGATCCACCCTGCTATCAGAAGCTTGAAGCTCTGCTTGTTTTTCTTCTGAAGTGCTTATACTACCTGGATAAGCAGGTGTGATAGCAAGGCTAATGCCTCCTTCTTCTTGGGCTTTAATATGCCATAATGTCAAACCCGAAGAACGGTTGGGTGATACTGTTGAAGCCCAATTTAACTCAGTTTCAGTGGCATTAAAAAAAAGTTTTGTAGCAGAAAGTATTGTTTCTTTATAAGAATAAGGGAATGTGCCTAAAATTGCTTTTTCGATTTGTAAAAGCACTAAAGATTCATCTAATTTTTTATCCAATACCTGATTATTTCTTTCCCAATCACGAGTAATTAAATTGATACCCACCACTAAAACAGTCATTAATATTGCCGTTAAACTAATCGCAATCAACAATTCAAGTAGAGTAAAACCTTTTTGATGTGCTGGCACAGTGGAACTCCAATGAATCGGTTAACGACGTTTTTTGATGATAGATTCTTTAAGGCGAACCGTACTTAATATTATTTCATTATTTTGATCAACAATACTAAAGGATTCTAAAGAATATTTTTCTGGTATTATCTTATCCACAGGTTTTTTTAATGTATTTTTATCACTAATAGAGAGTTGTGAATCAGATATTTCACTTAAATAAGCGTCTTCATCTCGATTGCTGATCCAACTGGCATTAAGATAAGCTCTATTATTGATTGTTTTTAGCATACTGGTTTGTGCTTTAAAACTGAGGCGTTTACTTTGGCTTTGTAAGGCGAATAAATTGCCTAACACTAAAGAGGTTAATGTGATAGAAACCAATACTTCTAATAGAGTAAAACCTTGTTGTCTTTTATTATCATTACTCTTGTATTTTTTCATCGACGGACTCTTTTATAGATATTTTTCCTGTGAGACTATTAACGGTTAAATGGGCAATAAATTTTCCTTGTTGTAATTTAATAATGCCACCTGTTGCACCACCTTCAGGAAAAAATTTCAAACTAAACACTTTATCATGAGTTATTTTTTTATCAACCTGCCATTCAATTATTGCTCCCTGACTTTTCCAGTCATTTTTTTTCTTAGCGGATACTTTTTGTTGAGCAGGAAAAATACGCATTTCAAATGGATGATTAGTGATGATGGCATTACGGCGATTATAATTTAAGGTCGCATTTAAAGTTCGTAATTGAGCCTGATAGTGCTTGCCATCGCTACTACCAATGCGAGGAATGACGACCGCACTGGCAATGGCAATAATGGCCATCACAATCATAAGCTCCATTAGGGTGAAACCCTTAGAGGCTGGTAAAGAAAAAGAAATTATTCCCAATTAGTAATATCTTTATTATCTTCTTCACCACCTTCTTGACCATCAGATGCCATAGAATATAAATCATAATCCTTATTATGTTTACCAGGAGAGACATATCCATAGGCATTTTCCCAAGGATCTTTAGGTATCTTTTTGATATAAGGACCATTCCAAGAAGATTTACCTGTAGAATCGGACACTAATTCAGATAATTCTTTTGGATACTTTCCCATATCCAAACGATAGGTATCTAAGGAGGATTCAATATTTCTTATTTGTGTACTAGCCACATCACGTTTAGCACCTGCTAATTGTCCAAATATTTTGGGTCCAACAAGACCCGCTAATAAGGCTAATATTGCCATAACAATGAGCAATTCAATTAGAGTAAAACCACTTATTTTTTTAAATTTTGTACTAGGTTGATTCATTATATCTATATTTCTCTTATTACTTAATCTTAATCTCGTTAAACCTCATTATACAATGATATGATATAAAAAAATGCTAATTAAGAACATAATTTATAATGTATTGCTTATTTTTCATTTTAAGTCATTCAATATAGGCTATTATTTTTATTAAATATGGCTTAAAATAAAAAACGATTATATAAAAAGAATAAAAATGACGGCTATTTGTACCACTATACCTCCTATAAAAAGCGGTCAATGTCTGGTTATTATTCCAGCGATGAATGAAGCAAAAACTATTGGTGAACTGATACTGAATGTTATCGATCAAGGCTTTCAAGTCTTAGTGATTGATGACGGCAGTACTGATAATACCATTGCTGTCGCACGTGATTCAGGTGCAGTTGTTATTCCTCTCACCTTTAATGTGGGTGCTTGGAATGCCACACAAGCAGGTGTTCGCTATGCTTTAAAACATCATTTTACATCGGTGATTTCTATGGATGCTGATGGTCAACATTCCCCTAACACATTACCTGATTTACTGGATGCTTCAATGGCTCATGATGTGGTGATTGCTTCTTGTATTCAACGTGGCAGTGTAGGAAGACGATTAACTTGGGCTTTTTTTAAATACGCTGCTGGGTTTAATTTTAATGATCTGACCTCAGGTTTTCGTATTTACAATAAAAATGCAATGCTTATCCTTGCTTCACGTCAGGCAACCTTATTAGAATATCAAGATGTTGGAATTTTGATGTTATTGATGAAACATAATCTATCTATTACTGAGATTCATACTGATATGTCATGTCGTATAGAAGGCAAGTCACGTATCTTTAATTCTTGGCGACAAGTTTTTTACTATCTTACATATACTTCTTTACTTTGTTTATCTAAAACAACGCCTATTAAGCGACTCAATAAGCAAAAAAGAGCCTCTATTTCATGAAAATATATTTATTAATCACCTCTGCTCTGGGATTTTTTATTGCTTTTTTTATTATCTGGCTGATTCGTAAAGATCACCTTCATGTACGCTATGCTTTTGGCTGGATTATTATCGGTATTATTTCTGCTGTATTGGGCTTTTTTCCCTCAATTATTGATTTATTAGCACAATATTTGAATATTGCTTATCCACCCATTCTAGCAGTCGTGGTTGCTATTAGTTTTATATTAATCAAAATGATGTTGATGGATATAGAGCGTTCCCGACAAACACGCGATATTATACGTTTAAACCAGCGTATTGGTATTTTAGAAGCACAGCTTCATACTTTACACACCAAAAAAATTAAATAGGATCAAAACAGTGATAACTGAAGGCTATAAATGTGCTGATCAAGCAGAAGATAAGTTGGATTTTAAACAATATCTTGTTTATTTCGATAAACTTTTTGTACAAATAATAATAGTATTGCTAATGAGTATTTTATTATATGCCAATAGTATTCATGCCCCCTTTTATTTGGATGATTATTCTTCAATTGTCGAAAATAAAGCCGTACATCAACTCAATGATTTAAGTACTATTTGGCAATTTTCACAGGCGCGTTTTATTGGCTATTTAAGTTTTGCATTCAATTATAGTGATCATCATAGTACAAGCAATTTTCACTTAATGAATATTAGTATTCACTTTTTTTCTGGTGTTGCAGTGTTATTTTTATTAAGAGGTTTATTACTCGCATCGAATAATATCCGTTATTTAAGTGCGATTTCTTTATTAGGTGCTCTTTTTTTTATTACGGCTCCTTTGCAAACTCAGGCAATTACTTATATTGTACAAAGATTAGCTTCTATGGCCGCTCTTTTTTATATGTTAAGTATGGTTTTTTATGTATATGCTCGCTTAAAAAAACAAGGGTTATTATTTTTCCCTGTTGCTATTTTTGCTTTACTGGCTTTTTTTACGAAACAAAATACTGCGACCCTACCTTTTGCGTTATTATTAATTGAAGCTCTTTTTTTTCACACCTTTACCAAAGAACATTTAAAAAGATATATTGGTTTTGGTCTTATGATCATCACTTTAATGATACTGGCTTTATTGATAATCTCTGGTTTTGATGTCTCTCAATTGGATAAAATCACTCGTGATCCACAAACCATTGGACGAATCACACGAACGGAATATTTTAGTACTCAGTTAGTCGCATTATGGCATTACATTTATTTATTTTTTGTGCCACTTTCATTGCATATTGATTATGATTTTCCTCTACAAAAAAGTTTATTGTCATTATCAACCATTATGGCTTTTTTAGCACATCTTGCTGTGATCAGTGTTGCCTTTATTTTTCGTAAAAAACAACCGTTATTTTTATTTGCTGTCGTATTTTATTATTTAGCTCATGCCGTTGAATCCAGTTTTTTACCTATTTTTGATGTCTTTTTTGAACACCGTGCTTATTTGCCTAATCTGGGTTTAGCTTTACTGACTTCGCTCACTTTAATAGGCTTATTACAAAGAATGACTGAGCAAGATAAAAATCCTATTATAATAGTAATCATCATCCTCTTATTACTCAGTTGGTTTTCCTATCTTACCTATCAGCGTAATAATGTGTGGAATAATCCAATAGAACTCTATCAAGAAGAAACACGTCTAAGCCCTAATAAAGAACGAGTTTGGGCGGCATTGGGTAAATATTATTTAACACATAGACAATATGAGGAAGCTTTACAAAGCTATGGTAAAGCGTTAAATTTAGCACGTAATGACGATACATTAGAGGTTTTACCAACAACCTTATTAAATACTTACTTTGCCTTACTTTATACCAACCAATTTGATAAAGCGGTGTATATTGAATCGCTTATTCCTGTAGAGCAACTGACTCAACATGATAAAAGTATTTTTTATTTTATGAAAGGCAATCGCTTATCCCGTGCTAGAGATAGTTCTGGTGCAATAGTTTATTTGAAAAAAGCATTATTGATTAACCCAGATTATCTTGATGCTAAATCAAATTTAGCTGCTAATTATATGATTAATAAAGAGTTTAAAATATCAAGAACCTTGTTAAATGAAGTGTTAGCGATTCAACCAAATCATAATACGGCATTAATTTATTTAAAACAGATAAATAATTTGGGACAATAAGAATGTTATGAATAAGTACGTTATTGATTATTTATTCAAGTGACAATCTTGTTTTGTTTAACTATACTGTGTTTTATAGGCGATGCAGATGATGTTTGTATGTGATATGTGGATAGCATTAAAAAGCACTTTTATTATTGTGGTTCATTCTTTATCTTTATAATGAGGAAAAACTATGGGTATTATTCCAGAAGATATTGTCTTTTACATTCAGCCTAATTTTCTTTTGATCATTTAAAAAAAGTGATTCTAAAAAATGTTACCCTTAAAATATAATAATGATTTATCGACCAAAAATATAGTGAATGGTATTGCTTTGCTCATTCTTCTTTGGACACTCTGTATCTCAGCTTCTCTTGCATGGAATATTTATAATACACACAAACAAGCCCATCAACATGCCAAAGAAATGGCCTTAAATAGTTTTAATCGTGATCAAGCGTTACGACAGTGGATTGCAGAACATGAAGGTATTTATATTCTGAATGCTCAAAATAGCGAAGAAAATGGAAAAGAGTCTTTTATCTTACTTGATCCCGCTACTTTTTTAAAAAAAGTAATGGAACGTTTTCCAGAAAATTTTGATTCTTCAATAAGAATGATTGGTTTTAATCCTTTTAATAAAACAAATCTTCCGAATGCTTTAGAGACTGCCATGCTCAATGGTTTTTTAAAGGGAGATAAGCAATATATTGATTATCGCATCATTGAAAATCATTCTCAGTTAGGTCTTTTTAAGCCAATGAGAGCACATAAAAATTGTTTATCTTGCCATGCAGCACTGAATTTTGAAGAAGGTGATTTGATCGGGGCTGCGGGTGTTTATATTAATCTGCACCCTTTTACGCTGTCTGCAAAAAAACTCAGGTTCATCCTAGTCATTACTCATTTAATTATTTGGGCGTTTGGTTATATAATCATTGTACTTTATGGTAAAAAAACGGAAGAAAATTTTAAAGCACATGAGTATTTAGAACAACAATTGGCACAATCTCATTCGGATTTAGAAATAAGAGTAGAAGAACGTACCTTAGAATTATCAAAATTATCACAGGCACTTCAGCAGAGTCCTGTGTTAGTGATTATTACTAATGAAAAGGGCTTAATTGAATATGTGAATCCTTATTTTTCTCAAATAACAGGCTATACTGATGATGAGATTTTGGGTAAAAATCCTTCACTATTAAAATCATCTTTTACTTCAGAAGCTACTTATAAAGAATTATGGGCGACCATTAATAAAGACTCTATTTGGTCAGGAGAATTATGCAATTTACGTAAAGATGGTAGCCAGTTTTGGGTCTCTGCTTCTATAGGAGCATTCTTTTCTGACACCGATAAAATATTGGGTTATATTGCAGTTGAACAAGATATTAGTTATAAAAAAGAAGTGGAATACAATCTTATTCAAGAGAAGGAACGAGCAGAGCAAGCTAATAAGACAAAATCTGAATTTCTAGCCAGTATGAGCCATGAATTACGTACGCCATTAAATGCTATTATTGGTTTTGCACAATTAGCTGAACTGGATGACAATATAAGTGAGCAACAAAAAAGTAATTCATCTGAAATTTATAGTGCAGGTAAACATTTACTGAGTTTAATTAATGATATTTTAGATTTAAGTGCTATTGAAAGTGGACGTGTCAAACTGCATATGAAACATGTACAGTATGAAGCCATTATCAAAGAATGTTATAAATTAATTCAGCCTATTGCATTAGAAAAACAAATTACCTTAGACTTTTCAAATTATATCTGTAATTGTGAAGTTGAAGCAGATTATTTACGTCTTAAACAAGTGCTCCTTAATTTATTATCAAATGCTATAAAATATACGGAAAGATTAGGTCGTGTTCAATTAGAATGTAATGGTGATATGCCCGATCATATTATTATTAATATTACTGATAATGGTGATGGCATTAGCCCAGAAAATTTAACTCATTTATTTAAGCCTTTTGAACGTTTAGGTATGGAGAATAGCAGTATTCAAGGGACAGGTATTGGTTTAGTCATTTCCAAAAAATTAATTAAAATGATGAATGGAGACATTACGGTTAAAAGTACTGTAGGAGAGGGCAGTACGTTTTCAATTATTTTACCTAAATCAACGCTTTTAAGTGATGATTCTATGATAGTAGAAGACCCCATAAAAGCATTTTTACCTGTTCAACAAAATAAAAAAATTAATATTTTTTATGTAGAAGATAATGTGGCTAATTTAACGTTAATGAAAAATATTATTGCTCATCAAAATGGTTGGAATTTACGTTATTCAGAAACAGCAGAAGAAGGTATTGAACGTATTAAACAGAAGCAACCCGATATTATTTTAATGGATATTAATTTACCTGGTATGAATGGTATTGAGGCTTGTCAAATAATAAAAATGGATAAACAACTCAAGCATATTCCTATTATTGCTGTAAGTGCAGTGGCAACAAAAATTAAAATTGAAAGGGCGATAGAAGCGGGCTTTGATCACTATATTACCAAGCCAATTGATATTAAAAATCTTATTCAAACCATTATCAGTTCTTTAGAAGCGTAGTTGCAAAATAGCATCAATATTTTGAAAAAGTTCTGAAATATTAAAAGGCTTACTAATGTGTGCAACAAAGCCTAATTTTTTTGATTTTTCAATATCGCTGTGCATTGCATTAGCGGTTAATGCCATAATAGGTATATCACAGGTACTAGGATTAATAGCTAATTGTTGTGCTGCTTCATAACCATCAATACCGGGTAAATTAATATCCATTAGAATCAGATCGGGCTGGTATGTTATTGCTTGTTTAACACCCTCTTCTCCAGATTTAGCATTTAATAATTTAAGATCATCGCGAATAGAAAATACAGATTCCATTAACAATAAATTACTTGAGTTATCTTCAATATAAAGAATATTATAATTTTTTTCTAAAGGGGTGTTGAGTATCTTATCTGTTTTAACCATTGCTTTTACTCTTGTTGATTGACTGACATTTTTTAATATGAGCCAGAAGGTACTGCCTTCTCCTAGCTGACTGACAAATTCAATTGTCCCCCCCATCATTTCAATCAACCTCTTTGAAATAATAAGACCTATACCTGTTCCTTGAATATTACTACTTTCTTTGCCGAGACGATTAAATGCTTGAAATAATTTTTTTTGATTATCACTTGAGATTCCATACCCTGTATCAGACACACCTAGCTTAATCATATTATTAGAGTCTTTGGTACAAGAAATTTTAATATGACCTTGAATATCCGTGTACTTGATTGCATTAGAAAGAAGGTTTATAAGTGATTGTTTTAAACGCACTTCATCGGCTTTTACAATATAATTACATTGTGCTAATTGATAGTCAATACTCATCTCTTTTTTGAGAAGCAAAGGATTAATTAAGGTAAGACATTCTTGAATCAGAGGGATTAAATGGACTTCTGTCATATTTAAAGTGACTTGATGGGCATCAATTTTTGCTAATTCTAATAAATCATTAATTAAGGTGAGTAAATGTTGTCCTGCTTCGTTAATATGTTGGCTATTTTCTATATGTTGTGGAGCAATATTTTTATCATATTGAAACAATTGTGCATAACCAATAATAGAGTTCAGTGGCGTTCTTAATTCATGTGACATGGATGCCAAAAATTCTGATTTTGCTTGATTGGCGTGTTCAGCAGTATCACGAGCTTCAATAAGTTGCTTATTTTGATGATTAATAGTGTGCAAAAGTTTATTTTTTTGTTCTAAATCTTTGTTCTGCTCAGTAATGGTGTTATTAAAATAAAATTGACTGAATTTAAAAGCGGTAAAGAGTAGGAGTTCAATAATAATGAAGGTGAGTAAGCCATATAAAATATTAATTTTTTGAGTTTTTAGATGATTGATATAAAGTGCTGTGACATCTTTCCAAATAAAAATTGAACCAACATGATCATGCTGTCCTGTTTTAAGTCCAATATAATCATTAAAAGGATAAAAATTGGCAAAATAGTATTTTCCATTTATTTTTAAAAATTTAAGTTGATTATCATGGATAATTTTTTTATTTGAAAAATTAATCTGATCAATGATATTTGTAACTGTTGGGCGTGAAGAGGCTTCAATGACACAGTCACATTTTGGTATACTGGTATTAAAACGATTTTTATAAAAAGTAGGCCACATATATTTTTTTAAATATGTTTTTTTAAGTAAAACAGCAATTCCAGCATCAAAATTAGTATCAATATGTTTAAACATAGATGTAAATGATGTACCAGCTTCCAAAGTACCAATAAATTGTTTTTTAGCATTTTTATTTTTTTGATAAAAAATAGGTACCATACTTCTTATACCAGAATCAACACGCCCAATTTCAAATCCTGAACGTTGTAGTTGTTCTTTATTGGTATCAACCACGGTAAAGCGTACATTATCCATATTATCACCAAATTTTTCTGGCCAGTGTACTCGTAAAAAACTGGTATCACCAGGTCCTAAATGGAAGTGTAATTGTCGCACATTAAAATTTTTCTTCGCGATATTCCAACCAGAAAGAGTATGATCGAGTATTTTTTGACGAATTAATGCAGATTCAGCACCTCCAGAACCGCCTCCTTCTTTGGCAAGTGCTACTTTCCCTTGAAAAAAAAGATCTTGTATGTGTTTATCTTCGGCATACAATGTCGCAATGAGCAGTAAGTTTTCATAAGTGGATTCTAATTCGGTATTAAAGGCTGTGTATAAGGATTCACTTTTTTCTATAAAAGTATGTTGTAAGGTAATTTTGCTATAGTAATAATTAATTAAAATAAAGCTTATATCAAAACAAAAAATAGCAATACTTAAAAAAATAAACAGTTTATTTTGTTTCATTTTATTAAAAAATGATCCATTATTATGATGTAATTTTATATAAAAAAGAATAGTAAGATAAATAGTAGCCCTTTTATTAATATAAATCAATTAGGCTTTATCATCATTTTAGTCTAAAAAACTAAAAAATAAAGTCATAATGATGTAAAATAATTTGTTTTTTTACTATAAATTAATGAATTCATCTCAGTAAAACTTTCAGGCAATCAATTATGATAGAAACAACAGGTCTTAAAGCTAGGATCAGCGATATAAGTCATCGTTCAGAATTACTTAGGGGGTATCTTTGACTTTGACCTCAAAAAGGAACTCTTAGAAGAAGTTAATTTAGAGCTTGAATCCCCGACTGTTTGGGATAACCCTAGTAATGCTCAGGCACTAGGACAAAAAAAAGTCATTTTAGAACAAATTGTAAATGGTTTAGAAACACTTTTTACAGGGGTGACTGATATTGCTGAACTGCTTGAAATGGTCGTTGTGGACGATGATGAAGAGGCATTAGAAGATGTTATTCTGGAACTTGATACACTTGAAAAGGAAGTCGCAGGCTTAGAATTTCGTCGTATGTTCTCAGGTGATATGGATGCGAATAATGCCTTTATTGATATTCAATCAGGATCAGGTGGTACAGAAGCTCAAGATTGGGCCAGTATGCTCATGAGAATGTTTTTGCGTTATGGTGAAAAAGAAGGTTTTAAAACAGAATTATTAGAAGTCACCTCAGGTGATGTGGCGGGCATTAAAGGGGCTAGTATTAAATTTACAGGCGATTATGCCTTTGGTTGGCTCAGAACAGAAACAGGTGTGCATCGTCTGGTCAGAAAATCACCCTTTGACTCAGGCAGTCGTCGTCATACGTCATTTGCTTCTGTATTTGCTTATCCAGAAGTGAATGATAATATTGAAATAGACATTAATCCTGCTGATCTTCGTATTGATACCTACCGTGCCAGTGGGGCAGGGGGTCAACATATTAATAAAACCGATTCTGCTGTGCGGATCACCCATTTACCCACCAATGTCGTGGTGCAATGCCAAAATGATCGCTCACAGCATAAAAATAAAGCCGCGGCTATGAAAATGCTCAAAGCCAAACTTTATGAAGTGGAGATGCAACAACGTAATGCCGATAAACAAGAATTAGAAGAAGGTAAGTCAGATATTGGCTGGGGCAGTCAGATTCGTTCCTATGTATTGGATCAATCGCGCATTAAAGATCTACGTACAGGACATGAATCCAGTAATACACAAGCGGTATTAGATGGTGATCTCAAGCCTTTTATGGAAGCCTCTTTAAAGTCTGATTTATAATTAAATATTAATATGAAACATGTAGAAAGTGAGTAAATTGATGTCAGAATCACAGGTTGAAACAGTCGATACCAATACAGATGATGAAAATAAGCTAATCGCCCAACGTCGGGGAAAATTAGCCCAATTAAGAGAACAGGGTAATGCCTTTCCAAATCATTTTAGAAGAGATTCTTTAGCCGATGATCTTCATAATGAATTTGATTCATTCAGTAAAGAAGCATTAGCAGAAAAAAATGTGCAAGTGATTGTTGCGGGTCGCATGATGTTACAGCGTGTGATGGGTAAGGCGAGTTTTGCCACAATTAAAGATATGTCTGGATCAATTCAACTGTTTTTACAACGTGATGCCTTAGCTGAAGGGGTTTATAATGAACAGTTTAAAAAATGGGATTTAGGGGATATTATTGGTGTAAAAGGAGTTCTGTTTAAAACTAAAACAGATGAGCTTTCAGTAAGAGTTGACAGTGTCGAATTATTAACAAAAGCACTGCGTCCCTTACCCGAAAAGTTTAAAGGTCTTTCTGATCAAGAAATTCGTTATCGCCAACGTTATATTGATCTCATCACGAATGATGAAACACGTAAAACCTTTGCTTTGCGTTCAAAAATTATTACCTATATCCGTAATTTTATGTTGCAAAAAGATTTTATAGAAGTCGAAACACCCATGATGCAAGCCATCCCCGGTGGTGCAACCGCACGCCCCTTTACGACCTATCATAATGCTTTGGATATGGAACTCTTTTTACGTATTGCACCAGAATTGTATCTAAAACGTTTGGTGGTGGGTGGTTTTGAACGTGTATTTGAAATTAATCGTAATTTTAGAAATGAGGGTTTATCCACTCGTCATAATCCTGAATTTACCATGATTGAATTTTATCAGGCCTATGCGGATTATCATGATCTGATGGATACCACAGAAGAAATGTTACGAGGTTTGGCAGAAGATGTACTGGGTAGCCCAGTATTTGATTATCAAGGCTTAGAAATTGATGTGTCTAAACCATTTGTTCGTATGACCGTGAAAGAATCTATTTTACATTTTAATCCTGATATTAAAGAAGCCCAGTTAGAGGATATTGATACCGCTCGTCAATTAGCAACCTCATTAGAAATTCCTTTAAAAGAAAGCTATGGTTTGGGGAAAATTCAGATTGAAATTTTTGAAAAAACAGTCGAATATCGTTTGATGGAACCCACTTTTATTACGGCTTATCCCACGGAAGTGTCACCCTTAGCAAGACGCAGTGATGCCGATCCTTTTGTCAC